>CAMFEN010000079.1 GCA_945949375.1 uncultured Bacteroidales bacterium
CCTTTGTCTGTGAGGTTTCTGTATAATGCTTTTCAACCGCGGGCGAGACGCCCGCGTCCCCAGTGCTATTTAGTCTTTCATCCTTAATCCTTAATCCTTTATCCATCAGGTGGAAGCAAGTCTCGAAATGGATTTCGCCGCCGTGGGTGAGGATGCACTCGCGCATGGCTCGGATGATACCGGGTAGGCGGTCGCTACCGATATGGGCATGCGCCTCGTAGAGCACGCTGTCAGGGGCACCGAAATAATGGAACAACTCCATGACCCGCTGCATGTTACCGCGTTTCTTGCTGCGGCTGAAGAGTTTACCGTCGGAGAAAGTGCCGGCGCCGCCTTCGCCGAAGCAGTAGTTGCTCTCGGTGTTCAGCCCCTCGTTGCGGTTGAGCAGGGCAATGTCTCTCTTGCGCTCGCTCACCTCCTTGCCGCGCTCGAAGATGACGGGTTTCACGCCATGCTCGAGCAGGGTCAGTGCCGCGAAGAGCCCTGCGGGACCTGCCCCCACGATATACACCACCTTCTCCGCCCCGTGCACGTCTTGGAAATGCGGGGGGTCGTAGAGCGGCACGGGGGCATCTTTCGGTACGCGCTTTCCCTGCTCATCCAGCAAGATGGATAAGTTCACGCGCAGATTGCGTTGCCGTGCGTCCACCGATTTAGAGACGATACGGTATTGGCGCTCCAATGCCTGCGCTTCTTTGGGCGATATGGTGAGGAGTTCGGTCATAGAGGATGAAGGAACAAAGATACAGGATGAAAGCCTAAATAGTTTCGACTCTGAGGATGCCGCTCCCGACTGCATCCCGATGAAATCGGGACCGCACCTCCTATTCCGTTGGCAAACCAGTGATATTTTATTTGGTGCGGCCTGGAGACCGCACCTCCTAAACGAATGTAATCAGTCTTTTATCCTTAATCTTTTAGTGAGCAGCAGGAGCGGTCTTTAATCCTTCCATGATTTGGGTTTCGAGTTCGTCCATCAGGTCGGGGTTATCGCGAAGCACGTTCTTCACCGCATCGCGCCCTTGTCCGAGACGGGTATCGTTGTAACTATAGAAACTGCCCGATTTCTTGATAACGCCGTTCTCCACACCCAGGTCGATAATCTCGCCCACTTTGGAGATACCCTCGTTGAACATCAGGTCGAACTCCGCTTTCTTGAACGGAGGCGCCACTTTGTTCTTCACCACTTTCACACGCACTTGGTTGCCCACTACATCATCGCCTTCTTTTATCTGCCCTACTTTGCGGATATCAAGGCGCACGGAGGCATAGAACTTTAGCGCGTTACCACCCGTGGTGGTCTCGGGGTTGCCGAACATCACGCCGATTTTCTCGCGCAACTGGTTGATGAAGATACAGGTGGTCTGCGTCTTGTTGATGGTCGCGGTGAGTTTGCGCAGGGCTTGCGACATAAGTCGCGCCTGCAAGCCCACTTTGTTGTCGCCCATGTCGCCTTCTATCTCGGCTTTCGGCGTGAGAGCTGCCACGGAGTCAATCACCACGAGGTCAACCGCCGAAGAGCGAATCAACTCGTCTGCTATCTCCAGCGCCTGCTCACCACAGTCGGGTTGCGCTATGAGCAGGTTGTCGGTGTCCACCCCTAAACGCTCTGCATAGAAACGGTCGAAGGCATGCTCGGCATCGATAATCGCTGCGATACCGCCCTGCTTCTGCACCTCTGCCATCGCGTGGATGGCAAGCGTGGTCTTACCCGACGACTCAGGACCATAGATTTCTATCACACGCCCACGCGGGTAACCTCCTACACCCAGCGCAAGATTCAGTCCGATACTGCCGGTGGAGATGACCGACACATCTTCTATCTTGTCGTCGCCTAACTTCATGATGGCGCCTTTTCCGAAGTCCTTGTCAATCTTCGCCATCGCCAACTGCAATGCTTTCAACTTGTCCGCAGACGGTTGTTTTTTCTCTACTGCCATAACAATATAATTTGAAAATTTGTAAATTTGTAAATTATCGGAGTATTCTGAGTATTCTATTCTTCAGAGCCTAAGCACTCATAATTCTTATCTCCGCTACGCTCCGAACGATTTTTTCATAATTCATAATTAACTCACCCTCCCACGAGTTTCTTGATGTCCGAGAGTTTGTTCAGGGCTTCGAGCGGGGTCAGGTTATTGATATCCATGCTCTTGACCTCATCGCGTATCTGCTCTAGCACGGGGTCGTCCAGTTGGAAGAAACTGAGTTGCGTGCCTTGCGCGTGCGAGATATTGGCGGCGGTGGGGGTAACCGAAGCGGCATCGCGCTCTAAGTCGCGCAGTATCTGATTGGCGCGCTGCACGATGCTCTCCGGCATACCTGCTAACTTCGCCACATGGATACCGAAACTATGCTCAGAGCCACCGCGCACCAACTTGCGAAGGAAGATAATCTTGCCGTTCGCCTCCTTGACCGACACGTTGTAATTGCGGATACGCGTGAAGGTCTTCTCCATCTCGTTGAGTTCGTGGTAGTGGGTGGCAAAGAGCGTCTTCGCATGCCCTTTGTGCTCGTGGATATACTCCACTATCGCCCACGCAATAGAGATACCGTCGTAGGTAGAGGTGCCGCGCCCGAGTTCGTCGAAGAGCACCAGCGAGCGCTCGCTGAGGTTGTTGAGGATACTCGCCGCCTCGTTCATCTCCACCATGAAGGTGGACTCGCCCATGCTGATGTTATCGCTCGCGCCCACGCGGGTGAACACCTTATCCACCACGCCTATCTTTGCACTCTCCGCCGGTACGAAGCTGCCCATCTGCGCCATAAGCACGATAAGCGCGGTCTGCCTGAGCAATGCCGACTTACCCGCCATGTTCGGACCCGTGATGATAATGATTTGCTGCCCATTGTTATCCAGCAGTACATCGTTGGCGATATACGCCTCGCCCAACGGCATCTGTTGTTCGATGACGGGGTGCCGCCCCTGCCTGATGTCTATCACCAGCCCGTCGTTCACATCGGGGCAGATATACTTGTTCTCCGCCGCCACGGTAGCAAACGACAGCAGGCAGTCCAACTGCGCCACGATGTTCGCATCCACCTGCATCTTCGGCACATAGTCGGTCAGCGCGAGCATCAACTCGTTGTAGAGTCGGTTCTCTATCACCTGTATCTTCTCTTCCGCCGTCAGAATCTTGTTCTCGTACTCTTTGAGTTCCTCCGTGATATAGCGCTCGGCATTGGCGAGCGTCTGCTTGCGAATCCACTCGGGTGGCACCTGCTCTTTGTAGGTGTTACGCACCTCAAGGTAGTAGCCGAAGACGTTGTTATAGCCGATTTTCAGGCTCTGAATGCCTGTCTTCTCGATCTCGCTTTGCTGCAAGCGCAGCAGGTATTCTTTGCTGTTGGTATGCAGGTCGCGCAGGTCGTCCAACTCGCTGTCCACGCCTCGCGCGATGATCCCGGGTCGCCCTTGCACGGCAGGGGGATTGGGCTGTATCTCACGCTCGATGCGTCCGCGCATCTCCGCGCAGGTCTCCATCTGGTCGCCGAGCAGCGACAGATAGGCGTTGTCTGTTGCCGAGAGGCATACCTCTTTGATAGTCCCTACCGCCCGCAGGGCAACTGCCAGTTGCACCATCTCGCGCGGCGAGATGCGCCCCGTGGCTATCTTGCTCACAATGCGCTCCATATCCTGCATCTTCGCTATCTCCGCCCTCAGCGTGTCGCGTTGGTCGGGGTACTTGAAGAAATGCTCCACCACCATCTGCCTATTGCGTATCGGGCGTACGTCTTTGAGCGGGAGCGCCATCCAGCGATGGAGCATGCGCGCACCCATGGGCGACTGTGTGCGGTCGAGCACCTCGAACAGAGTCTTGCCTTCCTCGCGCTGCGCGCCCGTCAGTTCGAGGTTGCGTATCGTGAAGCGGTCGAGCCACACGTAGCGCTCCTCCTCTATGCGGCTAAGGTGCTGAATATGTGCGGTCTGCAGGTGCTGCGTCATGTCCAGATAGTGGAGTATGCCGCCGGCGGCAATCACCGCATTGGGCATCTTTTCCAGTCCGAAGCCTTTCAGGTTCTGCACGCCCCATTGCTTCTGCAACCGCTCCACCGCACTTGTCTCGTTGAGCATCCAGTCCTCCAACTCAAAGGTGAAGTACTTGTTGCCGAAGTGCGCCTCGAAGTCCGCCTTTCGTCCGCGCAGGAAGAGCACCTCCTTGGGGGCGAAGTTGGTCAGCAGTTTGTCGATGTAGTCGCTCGCTCCCTCGGCAGCGAGGAACTCGCCCGTGGAGATATCGAGAAAGGCAATACCTAATGAGTGGCGCGTGAACTGCACGGCAGCCACCCATGTGTTCTCTTTCTGCTGCAGCGTGGTGTCGGAGTAACTCACACCGGGAGTAACCAACTCAGTAACCCCGCGTTTCACCAGTTTCTTCGTCAGTTTGGGGTCTTCCAACTGGTCGCATATCGCCACGCGCCGCCCCGCGCGCACCAACTTCGGCAGATAGGTATCCAGCGCATGGAAGGGGAAACCTGCCATCTCCGTAGGGGCTGCTCCGCCCCCGTTATTGCGGTGGGTGAGCGTGATATTCAGTATCTTGCTGGCTTCCACAGCGTCCTCGCAATAGGTCTCGTAGAAGTCGCCGCACCGAAACAGCAACATCGCATCAGGGTACTGCGCCTTGATGTCTCGAAACTGCTTCATCATTGGGGTTAACTGCTCAGCCATAATGTGACCCCCTCCGGCTTCCCCTACAAGGGAGGGGGAGGGTAGGAAAATTAGTTTTAGTTATACAATAGTTATTCTTTATCTCCATCTCCCTCCCTTTGTAGGGAGGGTAGGGGTGGGTCTTCTTATTTCAAGTCCACCGTCAGTTTCAGGTTGTAGCGCCTGCCGGTGAGGTAGTTGGGGCTTGCCCACTGCTGCCCGTAGGCATCGCTCACCCAGAAATAGGAGTTCACGTTCTTCCAGCCTACGAGGTTGAACACCTCAAACTGTATCGCCCATTCCGCCACGTGCTTCGCGCTCGGCGCGCGCATGAACTTCGCTGTCTTCGCGTTGAAAGCATATGTGGCACCGATGTCTATACGCCGATAGTCGGACATGCGGAGCGTCTTCATGCTGGCATAGTCGCGCGGTGCCGCAAAGGGCATGCCATCGCTCCACAGCATCTTCAGGTGGAACTTCAACTGCGGGAACTGCGGCACATAGTCTTGAAACAGCATGGAGAACGAGTAGCGTTGCTCCTGCGGAGAGGGTATCCAGCCCAAATCGGGGCGGTCAATCAGTCGCTGCTTCGCGCTCATCACCGAGAAACTAATCCAACTATCCGCCCCGGGCACCAACTCGCCATAGAGTTTCAAGTCCAGTCCCGCTGCGTAACCCTCCGAGTCGTTCTTGCCCGAGTAGCGCACCCGCACGTTATCCACGGTGTAACTCTCCATGCGGTCGATATACTTATAGTACGCCTCGGCGGTGAACTTAAACGGTCGCCCCCATGCGCGGAAATAGTAGTCGCCGCCGAGCACCACGTGCACCGACCGTTGCGCTTTCAAGTTGCGCGTGAGCGAGATACGCGTTACGCCGTCGGCGTCCGTCAGCGTGTCGCGCAACTCCTTGTAGAACGGCGCTTGATAGTAGAGTCCCGTCGCCAGACGGAAACTGAAATCGCGCTTCCAGCCGGGGATATACACGAGGCTCGCCCGCGGACTCGGTAGCACTTCGTTCGTCCAGCTCCACCATTGCAGGCGCCCGCCCACGCTCAGTATCACCTGCCCCTTGTCGGTGTTCCACTTATGGGTGTTCTGCACATAGCCCTGCAAGCGCGCTTACTGCATGCTGCTGTCGCCCTGCATGGCGTAGTAGAGAAGCATGTCCTGTCCGTTATTA
>CAMFEN010000080.1 GCA_945949375.1 uncultured Bacteroidales bacterium
TGCAACTGCTGCGTCAAATCGCTCTCATGCAGCCTTAGACGTACAAACTGCTTACAACCTATAAATATACAGCCTGCTCCTATTGCAGCCAAAAGCACAAGCATCCCCCACAGCCATTGCCATATCGAGGTTTGTTCGCATTGCTCGCGATAGGCTTGCAGCGCATGCACCGCCGTCAGTTTCCCCGCCATCTCTTGCGTCTGTTGCCGCATCTCGCCCATTCTGGCAGCCGCCAAATCGTTGGCTCGCTGCATATCCCCCTCGGCTACTGCCTGCTCGTGCAAAATATAGTACGCACCCACTCTGTGCGCTCTGTCCACGCTCCGCGCTATCACCTGCTCCGCATACCATACCGCCGAATCCATCCTCCCCACATGCTCCCATGCACGCGCACGCTGCACCAACCGCAGCGAGGTCGTAGGAGGCACCTTCTGAAGCCAAACCAAAGCCGAATCGTATTCCGAACGATGCATGAAATAATAGATACGGCTATCGCATCTATACTCCTCGAAATCAGTATCCGACAAAGCATATCGGTCAGCCGCTTGCCACAGGCTGTCCGACTTCGCATAATCCCCCAAAGAGGCATAGGAAACACTCAGCGTAAGCAACGCACTCGCGCAGTAGAAAGAATCACCTGCCGTTTGGAAACACTGCAGCGCACGTGCATTGTACCATAGCGCCAACGAATCGGCATTGTGCTGCGAACAGATATAGCCCATACAGGCATTCACACGACCACAAGCAAGCGGCGAATCCATCCCTAATCTGTCGCTTTGGATATAGCATTGGGCGGCAGAAGTATAGTCGCAATAGAAATCGTCATAGATGCGACCCAGATAGTAATAAACGCGCCCCAATGCGTTATGTTTCAGCGTCCGAAAAATTGGTCTATCCCATTGCCGAACAACGCTTTGCAGGGTAGCCGTATCAGAATACACCTCATGTATGGCATCCAAACTATCCGCTGTTGCCACTATCCTATCCGTCTCACATACGCGGCTGCAACCACATAACAACGCCGTCAACACCCATAAATAAAGTATATTTTTATGCATAATCAAGTATCAGTGGACACAAAAAGGTTGATTTTGAGCGCAAAATTACATATCATTTTCCATATACGCAACATTAATTTGCTTTTTTTGCAAAAAAATAGCAGAAAAAGCACAAAAAATCAGGTTTCCGACTTGGCTCCCATGATGAGCCGACAAACGCTTGAGTGCCATTATGGTATAAAAAGAGGCTGCCTAACTCCACTTGTTAGACAGCCTCATTTCTTTTTTACTTCTTCAAATACTCTTCTAATTCCCTCCAGCGGGTGGTGGCGTCGCGGAGGCCGATTTTGTAGATGGCTTTGATATGCAGCGGATTACGCTCGAGGCGGCGGATAGGAAGGATGGTCTCAGGCGAGAAGACGAAGATTTTCCCCTCTTTCTGCAAGGCGCGTATCTGCGCGAGGCGTTTGTGGTAGTTCTCGCTGCGCACCTTGAGTGCTGCCTGCAAGTTCTTCTCTTTTGGGTAGAAAATCTTGCTGGGTAGGTAGAGGGGCTCGTTCATGCGAAACTCCATGGGGCGCGTGAGCACCACGACCACCTTATCGCAACCTTCCTCAAACGCCTTGTCCAACGGGATGTTGTCCACCAGTCCGCCGTCAAGATACTCCTCACCGTCTATCTTAACGCGATGGGAGATGAAAGGCAACGAGCCGGATGCCCGCAACCAATCAATTTGCTCATAGCAGTTCTCTATCAGTTTGTATTCCGCCTTGCCCGTTCGTACATTGGTTACCGTAGCGAAGACCTTGGTCTTAGACTTCTCGTAGGTCTCTTCATCGAAGGGTGCTAACTCGTAGGGGATACGGTTGTAGGCAAAATCCACATTAACCATATTGCCCGTCTTGATTAGAGAGCGCAGCGACACATAGTTGGGGTCAACACAATGTTTGTAGTTGTAGCGGAAGGCTCTGCCTTTCTGCTTGGAGGGCAGGTTGATACCGAACAATGCCCCTGCGGACGTACCGCAGAGGACATCGGGTTCAAGACCTTTCTCTATCATCACATCCAGTATGCCGCAGGTGTAAATGCCACGCATGCCACCGCCTTCTAATACCAATCCGAGTTTCATAGTTTTTATATATATTTGACCGCTTCGCTGTCCGACCGCTTTGCTGAATGACCGCTTCGCTGAACGATCGCTGCGCTGTCCGACTGATTATGTATCCGTTGTATATCAGTCTTTCAGCGAACGAAGTGAGCGGTCTTTTAGCGCGAGGCGCGGTCTGACAGCATCAGCGGTCTTTCAGCGAACGAAGTGAGCGGTCACTTGTTAGTTTTTAAAATGCAGTTCTCCATCGCGGAGTTCTACAATGACCGGTCGCTTGCCATCCACCTTGCCGGCGATGATGGACTTCGATAGTTCGTTGAGCACCAACCGTTGTAGCGCACGCTTGACAGGGCGGGCACCAAACTGCGGGTCGTAGCCCTCGCGAGCAATATAGTCAATAGCATCGTCCGTTACGCGGAGGTCTATGCCGCTGTTCATCAACATCTTATGCACGCTGCTAATCTGCAAGCCGACGATATCGCGTATCTGCTGCTGATTGAGCGGCTGGAACATGATGATTTCGTCGATACGGTTGAGGAACTCGGGTCGGATGGTCTGCCGCAACATCTCCATGACCTGCGTCTTGGTGGTCTCGGTGTCCACGCCTTTCTCCTCGTTCTCGCGGATGAGTTGGCTGCCGAGGTTGGAGGTGAAGATGATAAGGGTGTTCTTGAAGTTCACCGTCCGCCCTTTGTTGTCGGTCAGTCGCCCGTCGTCCAGCACCTGCAACAGCACATTGAACACATCGGGATGGGCTTTCTCTATCTCGTCGAAGAGGACCACGCTGTATGGCTTGCGTCGGATGGCTTCGGTGAGTTGTCCGCCCTCGTCGTAGCCCACATATCCCGGAGGTGCACCGATGAGTCGGGTGGCAGAGAACTTCTCTTGATACTCCGACATATCGATACGGGTCATCATATTCTCATCGTCGAAGAGGTAGTCCGCAAGGGCTTTTGCCAACTCGGTCTTACCTACGCCGGTAGTGCCGAGGAAGATGAAACTGCCGATGGGTCGCTTGGGGTCTTGCAGACCCGCACGACTGCGGCGGATAGCATCGCTCACTGCTTCTATTGCCTCGTCTTGCCCAACCACGCGCTTGTGGAGTTCTTCCTCCAAGTGTAGTAGTTTGTCGCGCTCGGACTGCATCATCTTTGTAACGGGAATACCCGTCCAGCGTGCTACTACCTCGGCGATGTCGTCCTCATCCACCTCCTCTTTGATAAGGCTCTCGCCTTGCATGGCGTGGAGGGCGTCTTGCGCGGCTTTGATGTTCGCCTCGGCTTGCTGAATCTTGCCGTAGCGTATCTCCGCCACCTTGCCGTAGTTGCCTTCGCGCTCGGCTATCTCTGCCTCGCGTTTCATCTGCTCGATGTTCGCTTTCTCGTTTTGGATAGTCGCCACATAGCCTTTCTCCTTTGCCCAACGGGCGTCCATCTCGGCGGCTTGCGACTTGAGGGTCTTGAGTTGCTCCTCGATGTTGGCGAGCTTGGTATCCGTGGTGTTATCGGCTCCGGAGCCTCTCCGGTCCCTCTTGATGGCTTCGCGCTCAATCTCCAGCTGCTTGATTTGCCTATCGAGATTGTCCAACTCTTCGGGTTTAGAGTCCACCTCCAGCCGCAGTTTAGCAGCCGCCTCATCCACGAGGTCAATGGCCTTATCGGGCAGGAAACGGTCGGTGATGTAGCGTGTGGAGAGGGTTACGGCAGCGATTAGCGCATCGTCTTTGATACGCACCTTGTGGTGGGTCTCGTAGCGTTCTTTCAAGCCACGCAGAATAGAGATGGTTGCCGCCTCATCGGGCTCGTCCACCATCACCGTTTGGAAACGGCGCTCCAGCGCTTTGTCGCTCTCGAAGTACTTCTGATACTCGTCCAGCGTGGTGGCACCTATCGCGCGCAGGTCGCCCCGCGCCAGCGCTGGCTTGAGGATATTCGCTGCATCCATCGCGCCACTGCTCTTGCCCGCACCCACAAGGGTGTGAATCTCATCAATGAAAAGGATGATTTCGCCGGCGGCTTGCGTTACCTCATTGATAACGCCTTTTAGGCGCTCCTCAAACTCGCCTTGGTATTTCGCACCCGCGATAAGGGCACCCATGTCGAGGGAGTAAATCTTCTTGTTTTTCAAGTTCTCGGGCACATCGCCGCGGATGATTCGGTGTGCCAATCCCTCCACGATGGCGGTCTTTCCCACACCCGGCTCGCCGATGAGGATAGGGTTGTTCTTGGTGCGCCGGCTCAGGATTTGCAGCACCCGACGAATCTCATCATCTCGTCCGATAACGGGGTCGAGTTTGCCTTGCTGCGCACGCTCGCAGAGGTTAATCGCAAACTTCTGCAAGTTCTCTGTTTGCTGTTGATTGTTCGTATTCATAGTTAGTGTTGTGTTAGTTATCTGTGGTTTGTAGTCAGTGCCTACCGGGTACGCAGGCGTCCTCGCCTGCTTGGTTTCAGCAACCGTACACAAAGTAGTGTTCAACTTTTGTGCCAAATGGCAAACGATATGACAAAAAGGCAGTAGATACATAATAAACGGACATCTTTTCCGTCAAATTGGCAGACTTTTGGAAAAATAGAGATAATTTACTATTCGTAATTGTCGTATTTACGTACAAAATAGTAGTCAAAACAAAAACACCCTCTTGCATATCTGCAAAAAAAGCAGTACCTTTGCCGCCGATTTCGCGTCTTGTGTCCGAGCACGCAGGCGTCTGACTGGGTACGCAGGCGTCCCCGCCTGCTAAAAAGTCAAATTGTCAATTGAAAAATTGTAAATTGTCAAATTGTCAAATACAAGCGTCCCTACATGTCGCGGGCTATGAAAGAAAAAGCGAAGTCGTATTCTTTTATGTTCAAATCATTTCTAAAAAAGCGTGCTTTCCGCTTCCGTCGGTTTAGCCACAAGGCGTACGCCGCCTTTTGTTCCCTCCACCGCGAGGTAACCATCGGGCGTGTGTCGGGCTACATGACCGACTTAGAGATGCTCAAGCATGGCAAGAGTGCGGCATTGGTCGCCCTCATGCTCACGGCAGGAGCAGTCGGCATTGAGGCGGACGATGGAGTTCCTAAGGACTCCGCGCTCACTGAAAGCCAACAACTTAGTCTTCAGGAGGTGTTGGTGATTTCTCAGAAAGCTGAAGTCCAATCGGATGCGTATCGGCTCATTACGCAAGTCTCCCACGACGAGATTCAGGCGCTACCTATCCAGACCGTAGCAGATATTTTGCAATATCTGCCGGGGGTTGATGTGCGCACGCGAGGCGTCAACGGTGCCCAAGCGGATGTCAGCATGCGCGGCGGCACCTTCGACCAAGTGCTCGTCATGCTCAACGGCGTGAGTCTCAACGACTTCCACACGGGGCACTACGCGCTCAACCTGCCTATCTCCCCCTCGCTCATCGAGCGCGTGGAGGTGTTGCAAGGCACGTCCGCCAACCTCTTTGGAGCCTTCTCCGGCGCCATCAACATCATCACAAAGCCTATGAAGATAGCATGG
>CAMFEN010000081.1 GCA_945949375.1 uncultured Bacteroidales bacterium
TTCCTCACCGGCTACAGGGATAATCTGTTGCGGAGCGGCTTCGCCGTCGTTCACCTGCTCGGTACCGATGGTGGTGTAAGAAGTCGGCCAAGGATTAGCACAGTTCCAATAGGTAACCGTCCAAGTCTTGTCGTCCTCGCCATAGAGAGCGGTGATGTCCACGTCGGCTGTAATAGTGGTGTAGGGTTTGTCCCAGCCTACGAAATGGTAACCGCTTACCTCGGGCGCAACAGGAGGCACAGCATTTTCGCCCTCGTTGATGAGCGTGTCTAATAGTAGCGGCGAGCCGTCCTTGCCATAGAAACGAACTTTGTATTGCGGAACCTCCGGCAGATCCTTCCATTGTGCGGTGAAACCGATGATGTTGTCACCTACAGCCGGTACATGCAGGTACGCGTCGTCTGCGTAATCAGTCTTCCAAGCCTGCCAGCCGAGGAAGATAGCGTTCTCCTGAGTCGGGTCTTCCGGCATCGTAACCGAACCACCGCAAGGCACTACCTCGCCGTAGTAGCCATTCAACTTAGCAAAGCCTTCTGCCGTGAAATCCAACTGCTGCGGATAGCCGTTGCCAAAGACGCCATCGAAGACAACCAATTTCTCTGATACGTTTATGCTAATGGTATCCAATTCACCCAGGCCGATGATGAACGCATTACCTTCCTCGTCAACGCCATTTTCCACGCGGCGGTCAGGATAGAGTAGACGACCGAAAGAGAAACAACCGCCGTCTGCGCCGTTGATGCTATATAGACGCACGGTGTCGTTATAGCCTGCAGGGATGAAGATCTTCTGCTCGCCCATGTTGAAATCGCCTGCCGTGTTCTCTACAAACAGCGCATCCATCTCCGGTGCATTGATGAACAGCGGATAGTAGATGTCTATCTCCCAAGGATCGCTATAAATCGTCTGACCTGCGATAAACATGATGAAACGAACCGCCATCTTACGCTGGAACGGGTTGATATACGAGTTGTTAGGATAGTAACATACGTTGATGGTCTGGTCGAAGAACTGCTCTTTGTTTGGTGTGGTGTATTCCGCTACCGTAATATGACCGTTTTTCTGCCAGAGATAGTCCTGTGCGTTATTGTCCCATAAAGCGGTCTCGTAAGCGATTGTTGCGTTGGTAGCAGCAAAAACATCGGCGGTGAAGGTCAACTGATCGCCCACCATTGCGCGGGTTAAATTTTGTGTGAAACCTTCTGCGGGATAGACTACATTATCGTGGTTCGAAATATAAGCATCAAACCAATATGTGTTACCGATGTCGTATTTAGCGATCACGGACATGTTCTTGTGTACGTTCGTCAGGTCTTGGCTCCAACCGATGAAGGTGTAGGTGCTGTATGTCGGGTTAGCCGGAGCCTCGGAAGTAGCATCTGCGCCGCACTCTACCTCAACGGTCTTCAGCAACGTATAGTCCGCATTGAGGAACTTGACGGTGTAGGTAGGAGTAATTAAAGTTTCTACAACAGGGCAAGCAGGCATCGTAATTTCAATATAACCATTACCTTTGTCTTTTTGAACTACTTGCATATCGCTTTCAAATAGATACGAACGACAGTCGGCAGGTTTTGAAAGAGTTATCTTTTCTCCTGCTTTGTAGTTATAACTTGAATTCCCATTGTCCCATGTGTAACTATAATAGGGTTGCCCGTGAAATACAACGGAGGTATCTTTCATGTTTGAACTGCTAATGACCAACCGATAATATAAATCACCTGAAGTCCCAATAGCAAAGGAAGGCGTGTACTCCAATTCAACTCCATTACGAGCATCTGTTGCCCCTATAGTGCCTTGTTTAACGCTATTCCAGTTGGACTTATTCTTGCTAAATTCCCATTTATATGTATAACCCTCTACACTCAGCACTTCTGCTTTGAGAGTTTGTGTTGAGCCATACAGCATAACACGAGCATCTTCGTTTTCTTCCACATAAGAGGTATATGACAATTTCTGTATGCCTGTTGGAAGAATGGCATCAATATAGTTATTGAAACCCATATTAGCAAATGTATTTCCTTCGTATTGTAGCCAATCGCCTGGGTTTAAATTATTTTCGTATTCGCCTTGTACAAAAATACGAATATCTGCATATCCATTTTTGTAACACGTAGAAATCAAATCACTATTGCCGTAACTAATGGCACCTAAATTAAACTCCTGTTGTCCTCCTTTCGAAAGTTTTGAAGGAGTACGGTTTTGGGCAATTATTTGATAGTTTCCATACACATACTGACCCGGACTCAGCCTTACGCATGCTCCCGGTGTATTATACCAAATGCTTATCTTATAGCGACGATTCAACGATCTATCAGTATGAAAAACATCGTTAAAGGATAAATTGTTAGTATTGGGGTCGAAATGAATACTTTTCATGTACACTGGTACAGGAATTGAGTCAATGCAATCCGCCCATGCTGAACTTGTAGCCATAAAGGCTGCAATAATAAACAAAAAGAATTTTTTTCTCATAATACTTGTTGGCCGTGTTATCCTGTTGCCTCGTCAGTTTGAAAGTTGTTGGTTAAGTTTGAAAGTTGTTAGTTATGTTAGTTTGTTTAGTAACCATGCAGGGTAATCAGCCCTGCATGGCTGAGAAGCTTATCTCATTTCAACGCCTTGCGCGTTATAGATCTTGCCGTCACGCTCGATGAGGATCTGACCATCGCGGAGGAATTTATGGGTGACGGGTGACGGGTTACCGGCTTCGGAATCCATGTTTTCGATGGATGTAACAGGGCTGGTGCCGTAGAATAGTTCGCCTTCGTAAATCAGATATTCACCCTGGTACAACTGACAAACAATGCGGTAATACTCTTGGTCGTCGAGAGACCGGTTGAACTCCACGTAGTTGTTAGCCCAAGTGGAAGACGGGTCTTCAATCGTAGCAATATTGTCCCATTCCTGCGTTGTTTTGTTTCGTTGGTAGAGGTTGCAAAGCCGTTTGTAGGTCAGGTTTATCGGTTGATCCCAAATCACTTTGGCGGTTGAGGCTCTTCCAACCTGCATATTCTGCAGCGGCAGGACAGCTGCCTCGCCTTCGACCGTCATCAGTTCGCTCTTGAACGCCACCTCGTTGTAATAGTAATCCCTTACACCGGCCGAGAAAGAATACTTGCGTCCCGGGAAAAAGAGCGAGTACTCGGAGTCAAAGTCTTTGTTGTCTTTGATACTTTGTCCTCCTGATCCAAAGATGTAGTTGTCATTCTCGGTATAGACATTGACCACGCGCTCCTTTGAAGCCGCTTTCAGTTTTTCAGTCATGGTCCACCGGCATATTTTGCCGTCCCATACAGGGTTGAGCGCGGGACATTCGATCCATTGTGCATAGAGGGTGGTGTTCTGCATGAGCGAGTCTTTATCAAATTTCCAAGGAGTATTACCCTCCGCATCGGTGGACCAATAGAAGATATGGGTATTATCGATACTTTGGTTCTTATACTCGTCCGGGACAGCAGGCAGGGTTATTTTGGATTTCTTGGGAGCCGTCGTAGCTTCAGGGTTCTCAAAGAGGGTTTGGGCATTGAAGGTTACCGTGAACGTCTCCTCGATGAGCAGTTCGTCCGATATACCCCGCATGACGACATCCTCCCCCTGCAAGGCTTCGGCTACCGCGCGGTAGGTTCCCGGCGTAGTGATTGCGTCGAAAGAGATACTTTGGTTCCAACCGTTGGTAGTTTTGCGCGTAGCGATGTCGGTCCATTCATCCCCGATTTTCTTCTGGAGCGTAGCGCGGACGAAGAGATAACCGATATACCCCCACTGAACCTTACCGTTGTTGTTGAGCGCGACATCCGGCAAAACAAGGGTGTCTCTGACACCGGGAACGGTATATTCCGGGCTGACGACCTCGGCGCTATATATATCACCGGGCTTAGCATAAGCAGAGACTTTGGCATAATAGGTTCTGCCTTTGTAGAAATTAGACGAGAAATCGTAGCTTGTCTTGACACTTGTGCCGATCGCAGAGATTTGATCACCGGATTTGGTGAACAATGTCAAGTGAATGCCCCCGTACACACTGTCATTCGTGAGTTCGGGCAGTTCCCATCTCAGGGTGTCATTGTCCCAGTGGACATTAACAGGTGCAGGCACAGCCCAAATGGCTGTCGCGTAGCTGGCGATCATAGCCAGAGAAAGTAAAAGTTTTCGCATGATTTTTGTTGTTTTGAAAGTTGTTAGTTATAATTTATTATTGTTATCAAAATCATTTTACATATTTTCGCCGGTCAGCGTATATAAACAAAAAGGCAGCGCATAGCCATAAAGCCATGCACCGCCCATTATTAGCGTTGCTACATCTTTAACACCCGTTGTATTACCATTCGCGGTATAAAACCGAGATGCTACGTGGGGGGGGTAACTGTCTGATTTACTGCGTATTGCATAAGTTTCTACTCTATAAAAAAACTTGTTTTAATCTCTCACGCGAGCAGATATAACACTATCGCGCTCGTCTTTTGTTCAGAAATCTTCGTGCGGTCATAAATAATCTGCCGCAAAGATACAACCTTTTTTTAAAAAAACAATACGTAAAAACTCGTAAAAAATAATACGTAAAAACTCGTAAAATTGCCTATTACGAAAAATAACCATCGGCGAAGGCACCGACATCTGCTCCTCAACAACGGCACATGGAAATGCATCCGCGGCAGTTATGTGCAATATGTAGAGTGATTTATCCGCAAAAATCGCAGATTTCTGTCATTTTTGAACGATTTTATTTGCATAATTCATAAAAATGCAGTACTTTTGCACTTAAATGGTTACACTACTGTAACCTTTTAATCGAAAATTGAATTATGAAGCAAGTCAGTTTTAAGAAAGCAATCAAAGCATGGCAGGGGATTCAACCTGTCTCTGACAGAGACCGCGAGAGGCTCAGCCGCCGTTTTACAATCGACTACAACTACAACAGCAACCATATTGAGGGCAACACTCTGACGTATGGACAAACGGAATTGTTACTGCTCTTTGGTAAGGTTATCGGTGAAGCGGAGTTCCGCGACTGCGAAGAGATGAAAGCCAGCAATGTCGGGCTAAAGATGATGTTATCGGAAGCGACGGAAAACAAGCAACCGCTGACCCAGAACTTCATCCGCACACTGCACAAGACCTTATTACGCGAGGATTACACCGTCTATCGCAACCTGCCCGGAGGCATGCAAACGAGCTACACTATCCATGCCGGGCAATACAAGACGCGCCCGAATAGTGTCATCACGCGCTACGGGGACCGCTTTGAATACGCCTCGCCGGAAGAAACGCCTGCTTTGATGACTGACCTCGTGGACTGGTATAATCAAGTAGAGATAGAGGGCAAATTATCACCTATCGACTTGGCGATACTATTCCACTACCGCTATATACGCATTCACCCCTTTGAGGACGGCAACGGACGTATTGCGCGACTGATGGTCAATTATATTCTGTCTCGCCATGGCTATCCTATGATTGTGGTCCGCAGCCGCCTCAAACAAGCTTATCTGGAAGCGCTTCATCAGGCAGACTTGACCGTGGGGCCTGTCCCGAGTTAGGGAGCGCACGCTGCCGCTGAAGACATAAATCCTTTTGTGCAG
>CAMFEN010000082.1 GCA_945949375.1 uncultured Bacteroidales bacterium
CTTTTGCGCTCATCACCATCTTGTGGTAGTCGCGGGCGCCATAGCAGTGCGACACACGAATGGTGGTTGCCGCACCCATCGCCAGCACGATCTGGAAAACGCAACTGCCCATCGTGTTCATAATCTGATTGGCACTGATCGCTATTGTGCCGAACCAGCCCATCATAATACCCGTAAAGACGAAGGCAAATGCTTCGAGGAACATCTGCCCGGCGATAGGCAATCCAATGAAAATCAGCCGCGTCATCTCTCGCATAGAGAACATCCTAAGGTGCCAACCATGTATGTAAGGGCGCAGCCAACGCGTGCCTATGAATATGAGCACGATGACTATCGGTCCTACTGCACGAGCAAGGAACGTGGCAAGGGCGGCACCCTCTACACCCATTTCGGGGCAACCACACGCACCATAGATAAACAGCCAGTTGAAGAAGACGTTGAGCAGGTTGGCACCTAACAGCACCACCATCGAAATCCATGTGTTGCCTATGCCTTCCAAGAACTGCTTGAACGTGGCGAAAACCATCACGAAGGGTATGCTGTACGCCATGATGCGGTAATAGGTGAGCGAGGTATCCACTACCTCGCGGGGTTGCCCCAAGTGGTAGAGCATCGGTTGAAATGCCAACTGCAAGAGCATGAGTAGTAAGCCCCCGATGAGGTAGAGCACCAATCCGTTGAAGAGCCACGAGTGGGTATTCTCACGCTGTCCGCGTCCCACTAATGCCCCCACGATGGGAGTCAGTCCCATCGAGATGCCTAAAGCAAATAGGAAGAACAACATCGCCACCTGCCCGCCGAACGACACAGCAGCAAGCGGGAGCGCATTCTCCCCGCCCCAGCGACCAACCATGATGTTGTCCGCCAGCTGCACCAGTATCTGACCCAACTGCGCCACCACAATAGGCAGCGCCAATTTCAAGTTAGCAATATAATAGGGGATATATTTTCTCATATGTTAGGATAAAGGATTAGGATAAATGATATAGAATATAGGATAAATGATATAGGATAAATGATATAGGATAAATCACTGGGGACGCAGGCGTCTCGCCTGCGGTAATGTCCGGGTGCGCAGGCGTCCTCGCCTGCTATTACTGGGGACGCAGGCGTCTCGCCTGCGGTTACTCTAAACTCTCAACACTAAACTCTCAACTCTCATTGCACTTCGGGCAAATGCCTTTCACTACAAAGGAGACAGAATGAGGAAGAAAGCCTTCGGGCATTTCTATCGTTGGAATAGCCACATTTTCAAGGCAGTAGGTCTGTTGGCACTGTTCACAATAGAAGTGCAAATGTCCGTGCGAATGATGGTCGTCTCCGTCATGATGGCATAATTCGTAATGCACAACACCCCTACCATCCTCAAATGCATGCACCACGTCATGTTGTGCAAACAGCGTCAGCACGCGGAAAATACTCGACTTGTCGAGGTTGAGCATACGGTCTTCAAGGTCTTTCAGACTCATAGGACGCACAGCTTCTTGCAACTCGCTGTAAACCAATATCCTATTAACGGTCGCCTTCACGCCCTTATGCTCCAGATGGGCTATCACTTCCTGATTATTCATACGCAGAATCTATATTGTATAAAGTGTCGTGCACTTCTTCTATAAGATGAGGGACTGTGTGTTGTGCCGATTTTAGGTAGTTTCGTGTAGTTTTGAGTGTGCAAAGGTACTGCTTTTTCCTGACATATCCAAATAATTCCGCATAATGGTCTTTGCAACGGTGAAACTTGCTACTTTTCTCTCCGAAATTACAAGCCGTTCATAATAGGTTATTATTAGGTGATTATTAGGTTATTATTAGGTTATTATTAGGTGATTGACATAGCCATAAACTTACAAAAATCAGAGCAACTATAGATTTACACAAAAAAAAACGGTGTTTATTTGCGTATATCAGAAAAAAGCCGTACCTTTGCACTCGCATTTGGAAAAGGGAAGCAGGTGCGAGTCCTGCACAGTCCCGCTGCTGTAATTCGTATTCGCGTTTCTACATCTTTAAGTCACTGACCCGCAGAGGGTTGGGAAGGCTGAAACGAGTGAGCGATAAGTCAGAAGACCTTGCCGAGTGTTGCCCCGATGGCGGGGCGGTTAAGTTGTTCCCGAGGGATGGAACGATTCAACAATGAAGCGTCTTTTTTCGATATGGCTTTTGGCACTCGTGTGCGTCTTCGCGTGGGGAATAACCAACGCGGAGCGTGATTCCGTTGCTCGCGAGTTCAGCATCGATGAGGTTACCATCACCGCCCGCACCCGCGAGACGGCGGTGATGCCCGTGCAGACACTCTCAGGCGATGCCTTGCAGGGGTTGAGCACACAGTCCGTGGCAGACGCCCTGCGCTATTTCTCCGGCGTGCAAGTCAAAGACTTCGGCGGCGTGGGCGGTATGAAGACCGTGGATATTCGCTCCATGGGTACGCACCATCTCGGCGTGTTCTACGACGGCATAGAGATAGGCAATGCCCAGAACGGGACGGTCGATTTGGGCAAGTTCTCGCTCGACAACATTGAGGAGATTGCCCTCTACAACGGGCAGAAAGCCGAAATCTTCCAGTCGGCGAAGGACTACGGTAGCGCGGGCACCTTATATATACGCGCGCGGAGACCCCGCTTTGCCAATGGCGAGACCTACCACCTCGTCGCCACGATGAAGGCAGGCACCTTCGGCTTGGCAAACCCCTCGTTGCTCTACGAGCAGAAACTGACCGACCACCTATCGCTCTCGTTATCAGCCGAATACCTATACGCCACGGGACGCTACCATTTCCGTTACCATAAGTTGAACCCCGACCTCACGGTGGCGTGGGACACGGTCGGCATACGCCAGAACGGCGATGTGCAGGCGGTGCGCGCCGAAGCAGGATTATACGGCTTCCTGCCGCAGGGGAAGTGGCAGGTGAAGGGCTATTTCTACGACTCAGAGCGCGGTATTCCCCAAGCCATCGTCCGCAATGTGTGGACATGCGCACAGCGACAATGGGACAGAAACGCCTTCGTGCAAGGGCAGATAGAGCACTCTTTCTTCGACCGATGGGATGTGCAACTGTCGGCGAAATACAGCAACGACTACATGCGCTACCTCAACCCCGACACCACGCGCATGTATATCGACAACCAATTCTGGCAGCAGGAGGTCTATCTCTCGCTGGTGAATAAGGTGCAACTCTTCTCATGGTGGGATGTGGCGGTGAGTGCAGACTACCAATGGAACGCGCTTGACGCTACCCTTGCGAACTTCGCCTATCCCGAGCGAAACACGGGAATGTTAGCATTCGCCACGGCATTTCATTATCGCTGGATTCGGCTGCAAGCCAGCGTGTTAGGGACGTTTGTAGAGGACAAAGCGCGCGAGGGGGCTATCCGCTCGCAGGCGAATCATTGGACACCCGCGGTATTCCTCAGTGCGCAGCCACTCTTGCAGGAGCAGTGGTTCATCCGCTTGTTCTACAAAGACATCTTCCGTCTGCCGACCTTCAACGACCTCTACTACACCGACGTGGGTAATATCCACCTCGAGCCCGAGTATGCAAGGCAGTACGATGCAGGCATGGAATATACCAAAACGCTCAATGCGCAACGCGCAACACTAAACTTCAAACTAAAAGCCGATGCCTACTTCAATCAGATAAAGAACAAGATAGTGGCCGTACCCAAGGGCAATAGCCAATACCGCTGGATGATGATGAATATCGGCTATGTAGAGATAGTGGGTACGGATGTGAATGCAGGGCTTACCATGCTGCTACCGCACGAGGTGGAGTGGGGGATTAACCTCTCCTACACCTACCAGCAGGCACGCGACCTCACTGACCCAACCGACACCCTATGCTACGGCGGACAGATAAGTTATATCCCGTGGCATTCCGGCAGCGTCATCGGGCACTTGGCATGGAAAGGGTGGGGACTGAACTACAGTTTCATCTATGTGGGCGAACGCTACCACAACAGCGCGAACATCCTCGCCAACTACGAGCAGCCATGGTACACCCACGACCTCGCCCTCTCTAAGATTTGGGAAATACGACCTAAGTCGAAAGTATCAAGTGTCAAGTCTTATGTTTCAGACCTCAGGCTCCATACCACCGTGGAAATCAACAACTTCCTCAATCAGCAATACGACATAGTCCACAACTATCCCATGCCCGGCATCAACGGAAAACTAATACTAAAACTCGAAATATAATCGCCTGCTAACAACGAAATCAACGTAACACAACAAAATCAACGCATCGCTAAATGCTTCAATTCCTAACACATATTTTCCATACTCTCCCTCCCTTTAAGGGAGGGCAGGGAAGGGTCATTTTCCCTCCCTTTAAGGGAGGGCTGGGGTGGGTCTTCCTCATCCTCCTCTCCTGCCGCGGACCGGAGATTATCCTCCCTTCTGAGGAGGAGCAGAGAGGCGACACGATGCACACCGAGGTGCAGGGATTCTACCTCCTCAACGAAGGCAATATGGGCTCCAACAAAGCCACGCTCGACTACTACGACTACACCACGGCGACTTACAAACGCAATATCTTCGCCGAAGCCAATCCCGACATCACGCAAGGGCTCGGCGATGTGGGCAATGACCTGCGTATCTACGGCAATCGCCTGTATGCCGTCATCAACTGCTCCAACCTCATCGAGGTGATGGACGCGCCCACGGCGAAACATATCGGGCAAATCAATATCCCCAACTGCCGTTACCTCACTTTTGCCGATGGCTACGGCTACTGCACCTCCTACGCAGGACCCGTGCAGATAGGCAACACCCAAATCGGCTATGTAGCCAAGTTCGATACCGCCACCCTCCGGATCGTCGATACCTGCCATGTCGGCTTTCAGCCGGACGGTCTGGAGGTGGTTGGTAATCGACTCTATGTCGCCAACTCCGGCGGCTACCTCGCCCCCGACTACGACAGCACCCTCTCTGTCATCGACCTTGCTTCGTTCAAGCGAGTAGCAACTATCCCCGTAGCCCCCAACCTCCATCGCGTGCAAGCCGACCACCTCGGGCAACTATGGGTCAGTTCCCGCGGCGACTATTTTGACACCCCCTCCCGCCTTTTCTGCCTATCGCTAAGTAGTACTACAAACTCTCTCGACACCCTAAACATCCCCGTCAGCAACTTCTGTATCCTCGGCGACTCGCTCTACTATATCAGTACGGAGTTTAGTTACGAAACCTACGAAGATATAATATGCTACGGCATAGTAGATATTCGCACGCATCAGCCCATACAAAATCATCTTATCACCGATGGCACCACCCTCGTGAAACCATATGGCATAGCCGTCCATCCCACCCCGCGGGAAATCTACATCACCGATGCAGGCAATTATGTTACCCCGGGCATGCTCTATTGCTTCTCGCCGCAAGGCATCCTCCAATGGTCTGTCCGCACAGGCGACATCCCCTCGGCGATCTGTTTCCTGTGGAGCCAAGAACAAGGAACCAAGAGTCAAGACTAAAATCCTCCGATAACTCCAACCAACAATATGAAAAAGTCCATCATACTTATCCTCATCACCGCTACAGCCCCGCTGTTGCATGCCAACACGCCCTACATCACCCGCGTTTACG
>CAMFEN010000083.1 GCA_945949375.1 uncultured Bacteroidales bacterium
CAATCGGACAAGGCAGACGAAAGAGCAAAAACTCAAGTATCGTCCTCGTACAAGAGCATGCCATCGAGGGAGGAGCGCAAGCCGTAGCGAAAATGATGGAGCAAGCACACCCCGAATACAGCACCCGAGTAACCATACTCGGACACCTCCAGAGAGGAGGCTCACCCACTGCCAACGACCGTATCCTCGCCTCACGTATGGGTATCGCGGCCATACAAGCACTACTCGAAGAGCAGCGCAACGTGATGATTGGAATACAAAATGATGAGATTGTTTATGTACCTCTCACTAAAGCCATACACGAGAAAAAAGACATCAAGGCAGACAAGTGGGCAGCTATGCAGATCTTGAGCATCTAACACCTACCGCGCCGAACAATACCGGCAACAATGTGTTGATAACCCAAAGACAAATGGTCGCTAAGATAATTGAGGCTTGCACATCGTGCATATACTGACCAAACACAAAAACCGCCCACGCACCGCGGATACCCACATCCGCAATAGGCATATTCGGAGTTACCGTAACAAATAGGTAATACAGCGGAATGCTCACTATTGACACCATCGGCGAAAGCGCAACACCGCAAGCGTACAGTATCAACCATAGTTGAAGGCTGAAACACAAATAACGTAATAGCGATTGTAGCAGTATAATGCCACAATCGCTATACTTTATGCCGTATCGCTTTCCCATAAAAGGAACAAGCGCCAAAACAAGAAGCACAACACCCAATAACAAAGAGACCAACCAAACATAGGTCTGACCATTCCCCGTAAAGTAACCTTGAAAATCCGTAAAAGACAACGCAAAGGCAGGAATGCCGAGCATAAGAATAACGGCTGTCAGCGCCACACTGCCCACCACCGCAAGCGTCATCGCTGGCACATAGTGCGACTTATCCCTCAGCAATAGCACACGAGCAGGGTAATCGCCTATACGATAAGGAGTTACAAACGCCCCTGCCATACCGTAACATACTTGCCGCATTGCCTCACCAATGCCAATCACCTCTATCGGCTTGAGCAGTGTCTGCCATTTCCATGCTTCCAACAGCAAATTCAATGGCATCAACACCAAGCACACAACCAGAGCAACATAATGCCTACCGGATGCCCCACGAAAGAACAATGCAAAATCCGAATAATGCTCAAAAGTACATAGAGTATATCCCAAAAAACAATATGCAGCGAGGGCTATCCCCCACTGCAATGCTTTCTTCAATCGGCTATTTACTTCACCCGAAGCCATGTCTGATTTCTACCGATGAAACCGCGCTTATCTAAACTTCCGCGAAGCACCAAATTATCCTTCTCAAGGTATATCTTCCCATAATAGAACTTGCCATTGTCGGGGTCAAGCACCTTCCCGCCTGTCAGACAACCGTTTTCCTCGTGCATACCACGAATAATCACCATGCCCACCACGGGCTTGTTGTGATCCTCACCCTCGCATGCCACACACAGCGCCTCATGACCCTGCGAATCTACCAAAAGCTCAATAATCTTACCATAGTACAAACCATCTGAACCCTTGTAGATTTTGACTATCGATTGAGGCTCACCCGTCTTGTCATCTATGGTCTTCCAATTACCCAAAATTTGCTGAACTTGTGCCGTCCCCGACAGACACGTTACAAAGAAAAGAAAAAGAATGAATAGTTTTCTCATACCAAAAATTAATTGTTTCAGGGCGCAAAGTTACACATTTTCTTGCACATATCAAAATTTTTGCGTAACTTTGCGCGCTAAATGGCACAGGAAAGTACATTATCACGAATTTTCAGTAAATATTGAACAACCATGCGATTAGTCTTTGCAAGCAATAATGCTCACAAGTTGGAAGAAGTGCGTGCTATCTTGGGAAAGCAAACGCAAATCTTCAGCCTTCGTGAGGTCGCCTTCGAAGAAGAGATCGATGAAACCGGCGAAACACTCGAGGAAAACTCACTTCTCAAGGCGCAAACGGTGTGGAAATACCTCTTTCAACAAACCAATATAGGCAATGCACAAGCAATTGACGGAGTCTTTGCAGATGATACCGGGTTAGAAATACAAGCCTTGGGCGGCAAGCCCGGAGTTCATACCGCCAGATGGGCAGCTGACGAGGGATTCTACCCTAATGGTGAAACGCAAACAAGCGGAAACAATAGAGCACTCGCTTTACATTCCTTGCAAGGACTAACCAACCGCAACGCACAATTCCGTACCGTCGTTACATACATACAATCAAACGGACGAATGCAACAACTGGAAGGCATCGTCAAAGGATCTATCGCCAAGGAAGAAAAAGGCATCGGCGGATTCGGATACGACCCCATATTCATACCCGAGGGATACGATAAAACCTTTGCTGAATTGCCCGCAGAACTGAAAAACAGCATCAGCCACCGAGCAAGAGCAATGAAAGCATTGTCCGAATGGTTAATATAATATCATTTAGAGTTCTCATAAGTAAGCATATGAAACATCATTTTTTATTGGTTATAAGTCTATTAAGCTATATCGCAGGCGCAAATGCCGCCACATGGGAAACCATGTTTTCTTACAACAAAGTGAGCCAAATTGCCGTGGCTGACGATAAAGTCTATGCGGTATCTGACGGGGCGCTGTTTTCCGTGGAGAAAAACTCCGAACGAATAGAGAAATACGATGCTGGAAGCGGACTCAACGGAACAACAATCGGTTGTATCAGTTATGCACAAAAACTTAACATGCTCATTATCGGATATGAAGACGGAAAGATAGACTTGATGCAAGATAATGGTATCTATTACGTATCCGGCTTGTACACCAAAGATATGACGGCTACTAAGACTATCAATAATATCACTATCCACAACAATACTGCATACCTATCCACAGATTTCGGCATTGTTACATTTAATCTCAAAAAGTATGAATTGGTAGATACTTACTACATCGGCGATGAAGCAAGCGAGGTAAAGGTGAATGATGTTCTCATTCGCGGAGATAGTATTTACGCTTTTGGCGATAAATTGCTCTATACGGCTTGTTTGAAAGATAATATCGTGGATTTTCGGTATTGGTCAACAGAGCCCCTCGGACGTATCCTTCCTGATGCCAACAAAGGAAAAGTGATTACTGATACAAATGGCGAACGTTGGGAAGCAGGAGGAGAAGAAGGTATCGTTCGAAGAACCATAACACAAGAAAAACTTACTTATAAGCCCGATGGCCCGTTGGTAAACACACCTTACAACATGAGTGTAGCGAACGGACGCTTGTATGTAGTCCCCGGCGGACGATGGGCTGTACAATCTCTAACTCCTGGATGCGTGATGATCTACGACGGTCAAAAGTGGCGGAATATACCACAATCCGCTATCAAAACTGCCATAGGTGGAAATCCTATAACCGATTTTATGGATGTTGCCGTCGACCCTAATGACCCGGAGCATTTCTTCGTTACAGCATACGGAGGGGGCGTATTTGAGTTCAAAAACGACCAAGCAGTGAAACAATATCTGCCTAACAATAGTACGTTAGTATCCGTCGTACCTAACCACGAAACAACCTACACACGCTGTACGGGAGGCATTTTTGATAAAAACGGACTATTTTGGTGCACAAATATGGGGGAAGACGTGCTCCATTGTATGGACAAAACAGGACTATGGCATAAAAGCACTATTTATATTGATAACAATCCGTTCACGGTACACACTGCCACTTGCCTGATTTTAGGTAAAAATAATAACAATCTCAAATGGATTCCCTATGCGCGATACAAACCGGGGCTCATCTTAGTAGATGATAAGGGTACTTTTGATTCTTCTGACGACCAAGTAATCTTTCGCAACGAATGGACTACTGCAGCAGGACAATCGCTTACTGCTACATCCATATATTGTGCGAAACAAGACGAAGAAGGAAAGATTTGGATGGGAACCTCCGCCGGAGTGATTATTATTCCTGCCCACCAAATAGATTATTTTACGTCCAATCGTTGCGAGATACTCCCAATTAATGACAACAATGGAGAAAACCTGTTTCAATCCATGGCTATCAATGCCATTGAGTTTGATGATGAAGGTCAAGCTTGGTTGGGTACTGCCACAGCGGGAATCTTCGTTGTATCTAAAGATAGAACAAGGGTAGTCGCACAATACACTTCTGCCAATACCATTATGCCGAGTAGCAATGTGATGTCGTTGGCTTTCGATCAGCAAACCAAAAATATGTATATCGGCACAAGCAATGGTATCGTGAAATATAATGCTACTGCATCTGGGGATGAAAGTGGCATGGAAGAATCCATCAAAGAGGAGTTGGATTATGGGAGTATCAAACAATGGCGTCCGCATTTCTCTTATACAACCATAAAGAAAGTGATCCAAAGTGCAACTGATGTATATGCACTCACCGACGGAGTTGTCTTCTCTTTGAATAAAGAAGATGAAAGCCTTACTGAATGGAACAAAAGTACAGGACTGAGCAGTAGTACCGTAACACAACTGGGCTACGACAAAATGACCGACAAAGTAGTTCTTTGCTATTCCGACGGGAAAATTGACCTCATAGATGGAGAGGGAAACATAACGCCTATGCTCGATTTGTACCAAAAAGCATCTTCTATATCCGTCTCCGTAAACCACCTGTTTATCCACAACGGAAAAGCATATCTCAGTCTGGCGTTTGGTATTGTGGTTCTGGATCTCGATAAAGCAGAAGTGAAAGATACATATTACATCGGCGAAAACGCATCGAACGTAGAAGTGAAAGCCGTTGCTATACTTAACGATAGCATTTTTGCCCTATCACCTACTAACTTGTTTGCCGCCTCACTTAAAACAAACTTAGTAGACTATAATTTTTGGCACAACTATGCCCTACCGGAAGGAGATAATATATCTGCCTTATTTGCAGAATATGACCAACTGTATATTAAGCAAGGGAATAATCTTAAAATACGAAATAATAACGATTGGAAAGTAGTGGCAGACACATTGAGTTGGGTGAGTTGCAACAACGGACATATCCTTGCATACCAATATGGCGTTGGACTTATCGAAATCAAGGCGGAAGATATTGTCCCGCTTATCGACTATTGGCCTAGCGACGCTATCTACGATGCACAGAGACAATGCTACTGGCTGGCTGTCAATTCTGCCGGTATATGCAAATTAACAAACCAAGGACGACAATTCTTTGTCCCCGCAGGACCTATTAGCAACTATGGCTACCGACTAAAATATATCGGCAATGAACTTTTCATTGCCGGCGGTGAACGATGGGCAATACAAAAACAACGACCGGGAAACTTCAGTATCTATAACGGAAAAACATGGCGAAAAGTGTATGCTTCCACGGCTCAAAATGCTCTCGGAGTACTTCCACGAGATGTAGTATCTTTTGCTGGAAAAGCCAATGAACCCGGACATTTCTTTGCTGCATGTTACGGACAAGGAGTATATGAGTATAAAGATTATAAACCGATAAACCGATACACCCCTGATAACAGCACACTACTATCCGCCGTTCCTACCAGCCCAAAAAACTCTACACGAACCGAAGGGGAAATGATTGATGACC
>CAMFEN010000084.1 GCA_945949375.1 uncultured Bacteroidales bacterium
ATTCGGTTCATCGGGATTCGGCTCATCAGGGTTAGGTTCGTCGGGGTTAGGCTCGCTTCCGCCGCCAATCTGCTCCCCCTTGTTGCCCGAGCAGTCGCCGGTTGCCTCGCCTATATACAATTGGTCATTTTGGTATTTTAACTTAATGTAAAAGTCGTAGCAACCGGTTGCAGAGCAAACATAGTTTGTGCCGCTCAACGAAATAGCCGAAACGCTCGCATTATCAAGGGCAACTGCCCAAGCGGCTGCCTCCTCTTTATCATACAATTGTAGTTGGTCTCCCTCGTTTACAGGCACTCCAAGCGCCATGTATTCGGTCAATGACTGGTCTTGCGCGCTGCTGTTCAGCGTGCCCTCATAGTAAATACTACCGTTGATAAGGATGCCATACGAAGTCGCATGCACTCCCATGCACGCGCAAAGCATCCACACCAAAAAAAAGGTAATTTTTTTCATGATATTAACGATAAGATTGTTGATTGTTTGACTTTTTGTTCCAAATTCACAGAAACGGCGCAAAGGTACGCTTTTTCGGTGAATTATGCAAATTATTTGCAAAAAACTTGTTATTTTGTGTGCAAAAATAAGCGCTTCTACATTTTCAAAGAAGTTAGCCCCCACTTAATTATTCCAAAAAAGGTGAATTTATTTGCATAATTCATTTTTTTTATGTAATTTTGCCGCCTAATTTGTGCAAGATGAGACGAAACGACTTCATATTTCGTAGTTTGGCGAGCGGCAGTAGCGGTAATTGCTACTATTTGGGTACTCGCGAGCGAGGCATTCTGGTGGATGCGGGCATCTCAGCGCGCAACATACAGAAACACCTACGGAGTATGGATTTGGACTTTGCGAACATCGCGGGTGTGCTGGTAACGCATGACCATGCCGACCATATTCGTGCTGTGGGGACTTTGGGTGAGCGCGTGCATCTGCCCATATACACCACCCCTTTGATACACGAGGGTATAGACCGCAACTATGGCGTGCGTGAGAAGCTGAAGACCTCGCGGAAGTACTTCGAGAAGAACACTCGCTGGGAGTTGCCATTGCTGTGTGCGGAGCACCACGAGGCAGAGGGGACTCCGGTAATGCAGATACAGACCTTCGACATCAGCCACGACTCGACGGAGTGTGTGGGCTATGTGATTGATTTTATGGAGCAACGATGGATGATAGCCACGGACTGCGGTTCGCCGAATGCGGACATGGAGTACGCGTTGCAGACATCGAACCACATCGTATTAGAGGCTAACCACGACGAGCATATGCTGCTGAATGGTCCTTATCCGACCTACCTGAAAGAGCGTATTCTGTCGCCTCGGGGACACCAGAGCAATGTAACCTGCGGGGAATTGCTGGCTCGCAACTACCATAGCGGCATGGAGCATATCTGGTTGTGCCACTTGTCGTTGGAGAACAACGACCCCGAGGTGGCGTATCAGACAGTGTCGGAGCGGCTTGCAGCCGTGGGCGTGCACGCAGGGGAGGATGTGTATCTGGAAGCGCTACCGCGAACGCAGCCGAACGAAACGATGGTGCTGAACAAGAATGTATAATTTTTAATGTTTAATTTTTAATTTGTAATTGCCCTACGACGGAAATAATTAAACATTACAAATTAAAAATTACAAATTAGTAATTCACAATATGGAACGGTTAGTAATTATCCCTACGTACAACGAGAAAGAAAACATCGAAGCGATTATCACGGCGGTGATGAACTTGCCGTTGGCGTTTGATGTGTTGGTGATAGACGATGGCTCGCCCGATGGCACGGCGGACATTGTGAAGAGCCTGATAGCAGGTCCGTATTCAGGTCGCGTGCATCTGGTGGAACGACAAGGGAAGTTGGGACTGGGGACAGCCTATATCGCCGGCTTTAAGTGGGCAATAGAACACAAAGCGGAGTATATCTTCGAGATGGATGCGGACTTCAGCCACAACCCGCAAGACCTGCTCAAGTTGTATGACGCTTGCGCCAACGAGGGTGCAGACTTGGCGATAGGCAGCCGCTATGTAACGGGCGTGAACGTGGTGAACTGGCCTATGGGGCGCGTGCTGATGAGTTACTTTGCGAGCAAGTATGTGCGTTTTGTGCTGGGTATGCCCGTTTGCGACACGACTGCCGGGTTCGTATGCTACCGCCGCAAGGTGCTGGAGACCATCGAGTTGGACAAGATACGCTTCAAAGGGTATGCGTTCCAGATAGAGATGAAGTTCACCGCTTACAAGTGCGGCTTCCGCATCAAAGAGGTGCCGATTATCTTTGTGAACCGTGTGTTGGGTACGAGCAAGATGTCGGGCGGTATTTTCTCGGAGGCGTTGTTGGGTGTGATTCGGCTGAAAGTGTCGTCGTGGGTTAGGAAGTATCCGAAAGGATGAAGGCAGAAGGATGAAGGATAAAAGACGAAATAGTTTTGACTATGAGTGTGCGGTCGGTAGACCGCACCTCCTTGCAAGCATTGAGGCACACATAATAAGCCCTTCATCGTTCATTGTTCATCGTTATTCGTTTTTACTTTTCCTATTTAGTTTATTGTGCTGTCTGCTGGTTTTAAGCAGTTGCGGGCAGCGTGGCGAGGGTCGCTGCGAGGAGGAAACGCCTTGCGGCGATAGTGTGTTTGTGCGGTATGAGTACGGTATTCCTATCGACTCTTTCTGCGTAGATACGGGTTATGTGCGCGAGGGTGAGACCTTGGGCGGGATACTCAAGCGTTGCGGTGCTACTACTCGGCAGATAAGTGGCGTGCTGACGCTGGACAAAGCGCAATTTGATGTGCGGCAGATACGAACAGGCAAGCGCTATTTAGCACTATATCAGCCCGATAGCGTGCTGTGCTATTGGGTTTATCAGCCCGATATTCGTACTGCGAAGGTGCTGCACCTGACGGACTCGCTACATGTGGAGCACTTCGAGAAGCCTATTCAGTTGGTGGAGCGTAAGGCGCAGGCGACGATAGAAAGCAGCCTGTGGAACGCGATGGTGGAGAACGACCTGCCCTTGGATTTGGCGCTGGAACTGAGCGAGATATACGCATGGACTATAGACTTCTTCGGTTTGCAGAAGGGGGACTCGGTGCGCGTGTATTATGAGGAGCAGTTCGTGGACAGCACTCGTATAGGCATAGGCAGTATATACGCCGCACATTTCTACCACGGACGGCGTTGGCAGGAGGCGTATTGGTATGAGAACGAGGATATTAGCGGCTATTTCGACGAGCAAGGTAACAGCCTGCGCAAGGCGTTTTTGAAGGCACCGCTGAACTACAAGCGTATCTCCAGCCGCTTCACCTACGCGCGCAAGCACCCGATATATAAGGTGGTTCGCCCCCATACGGGCGTGGATTATGCGGCGCCGGCGGGCACGCCCGTGGTGTCGATAGGCGACGGCACGGTGATAGAAAAAGGCTACAAAGGCGGCGGGGGACACACGGTGAAGATACGGCACAACAGCACCTACACCACCGCCTACCTCCACCTGAGCAAGTACGCGAAAGACCTGCGTGTCGGCGGGCGCGTGCAGCAGGGCGAGGTGATAGGCTATGTGGGCAGCAGCGGGTCGTCCACGGGTCCGCATCTGGACTTCCGCGTGTGGAAGAACGGGACGCCTATTGACCCGCTGAAGATGGAGTCGCCGCCCGTGGAGCCCGTGCCCGCGAAGTACAAGGCGGCGTTTGACTCAACGACGCTGGTACTGAAAGAGAAATTGTGTAATCTATAGAGGTTATAGAGGTTAAAGATATTATTGAGACGATAAAAAATATATTCCCATGACAATAGAACAAACCCTTTCATCGTTAGTAATCAAGGCGGTTAAGGCACTCTATGATATTGATGCTGCGCCGCAGCAAGTGCAGTTGCAGAAGACTCGCCCTGAGTTTGAGGGAAATATCACGGTGGTGGTGTTTCCGTTTGTAAAGGCAGCCCGCAAAGCCCCCGCGCAGGTGGCAACGGAGTTGGGACAATGGTTAGTGGAGAACGGACAGATAATCAGTAAGTTCAACGCTGTGCAGGGATTCCTAAACTTGAGCATTAGCGACGCTTTCTGGTTGGAGCAGTTGCACGACATGGCTGCCAACGAGCATTATGGTGACAGCACGGAGAAACGCGGGCTGATGATGGTGGAGTACTCATCGCCGAACACGAACAAGCCGCTCCACCTCGGGCACGTGCGCAATAACCTGCTGGGCTATTCCATCGCGCAGATTCAGGAAGCGAACGGCTGGCAGGTGGTGAAGACAAATATCGTGAACGACCGCGGTATTCATATATGCAAGTCGATGCTCGCATGGCAGAAGTTTGGCAATGGCGAGACGCCCGAGACAAGCAGTAAGAAAGGCGACCACCTGATTGGGGACTACTATGTGCGTTTTGACAAGGAGTACAAGGCGCAGGTGGCAGAACTCGTGGCAGGCGGGATGGACGAGGAGCAGGCGAAGAAAGAGGCGCCGCTGATGAAAGATGCGCAGGCGATGCTGCTCAAGTGGGAGCAAGGCGACGCAGAGGTGCGTGCCCTGTGGGAGAAGATGAACGGCTGGGTCTATGCCGGCTTCGACGAGACCTACAAGCAGATGGGCGTGTCGTTCGATAAGATTTACTACGAGAGCAACACCTATCTTGAGGGTAAGAAAGAGGTGGAGCGCGGCTTGGCGGAGGGTAAGTTCTACCGCCGCGAAGACAACTCCGTATGGGCAGACCTGACGGAGAACGGCTTGGACGAGAAACTGCTATTGCGGTCGGACGGCACCTCGGTCTATATGACGCAGGATATCGGCACCGCCAAACTGCGTTTTCAAGACTACCCGATAGACAAGATGGTGTATGTGGTGGGCAACGAGCAGGAGTATCACTTCAAGGTGCTGAGTATCCTGCTTGATCGCTTAGGTTTCCCGTTTGGCAAGGAGTTGGTGCACTTCTCCTACGGTATGGTGGAGTTGCCTAACGGCAAGATGAAGAGCCGCGAGGGCACGGTGGTGGATGCCGATGACCTGATGGCGGCGATGATACAGGATGCGCGAGAGATAAGCAAAGACAAGGTGAACACATTGCCCGATGTAACGCCCGCGGAGGCGGAGGAGATAGCCCGCAAGGTGGGGTTGGGTGCGTTGAAGTACTTCATCCTGAAGGTTGACCCGCGGAAGAACATGCTGTTCAACCCCGCGGAGTCGATTGATTTCAACGGTAACACGGGACCGTTCATCCAATATACCTACGCGCGTATTCAGTCGGTGCTGCGCAAAGCGGGGATATCGGACAATTTGACCATTGACAATTTAGGCATTACCCTGAACGAGAAGGAGTTGGGGTTGATACAGCGTCTTGGGGAGTTTCCTGCGGTGGTGAAGCAGGCGGGAGACGAGTTCTCGCCGGCAGTGATTTGCAACTATGCCTATGCGCTGGCGTGCGATTTTAACTCATTCTACCATGATTATTCTATCCTCAACGAGCCCGATGCCGGCAAGCGCGCGCTGCGTATTGCGCTCTCGGCAGAGGTGGCAAGGGTGATTGCTCGCGCGATGGCGCTACTCGGCATCGAGGTGCCTGAAC
>CAMFEN010000085.1 GCA_945949375.1 uncultured Bacteroidales bacterium
TGTCGGGGTCAAGCGGCGTGCGGATAATCATGTCCTGCATATCCTGTATGCCGTTGAAGGGGTCGAGCAGGGTGCCGTAGCGGTCGCTGTTGAGGCAGATAGCAAGGGCGTTGATGGTGAAGTCGCGGCGGTTCTGGTCTTCTTCGAGGGTGCCGTCCTCCACGATGGGGTTTCGGGAGTCGTGGCGGTAACTCTCCTTGCGCGCACCCACGAACTCCAACTCTATCTCGCCGCGCTTCACCTGCGCCGTGCCGTAGGTGCGGAAGACGGAGAGGTGCGCACCTTTGCCGAGACGCTTGGCAACAGCTTGCGCTAACTCAATACCGATGGAGGGAAGACCCACCCCGTCCCTCCCTACAAGGGAGGGGGTAAGATTGGATGGTAATTGTATACTCTCCCCTTTTGTAGGGGGAGTAGAAGGGAGGAGGGAGGGACGGAGGGGGTCCACCTTCTTTACCACCACGATGTCAATATCGGTGGAGGGGCGGTGCAGCAGCAGGTCACGGACCCAGCCGCCTATCACATAGCAGTCCAACTGCAAGCGGTCTGCCTCCTCGCCAACCAAATGAAGAATGGGATTATCTAATGATTGCATAGTTTCTTTGGATAAAGGATTAAGGACACTGTTTGGATAAAGGATTAAGGACACAGGATTAAAGACTAAATAGTATTGACTTTGAAACTCAGCGGACAAAGGTAATCAGTCTTTTATCCTTCATCCTTTAGTGAGCATGGCGAACGGTCCTTTATCCTGAAAACCGCTGCAAAAGTACTGAAAAAAAACGAAAAAACCAAATTTTATTTGCATATACCAAAAAAAAGCGGTATCTTTGCACGCTTTTTCGGGTAAAAAGCACGAACGATATTATTAACTCGGGCACGCAACTCGTGTAGTTGTAGCCCACAAAAACAAAAGTCTAAATGGCAACAAAGATTCGTTTGGCTCGTCATGGTCACAAAGACTATGCTTTCTACCACATCGTAGTAGCAGACAGCCGCTCGCCGCGTGACGGCAAAATCATCGAGCGTCTCGGTTCGTACAACCCCAACACCAACCCCAGTGCAGTCATCCTTAACTTCGACCGCGCGCTGTATTGGTTGGGCGTAGGTGCACAACCTACCGACACGGTTCGCAACATCCTCTCCGCTGAGGGCGTACTGCTGATGAAGCACCTGAATGGTGGTGTAGCAAAGGGCGCATTCTCGCAAGAGGAGGCTCAGAAGCGTTTCGACGCTTGGAAAGCACAGAAAGATGCTAAGAATGGCAAGATTTCGCAGGCAGAGGCTGACAAGAAAGTGGCTGCTGCAAAGGCTCTGCTCGCACAAGAAGTAGAGACCAATGCGAAGAAAGCCGCTGCTGTGGCTGAGAAGCGTGCTGCTGCCGCTGCTGCTCTCGCTGCCGCTGCACAGGAAGCCGCTCAAGAGGCTGCTGCCGCTGAGGCAGGAGCAGAAACTGCTGCAGAATAAGTATTGATTCTGCAGAACTGAGTCAACAAGAGGCTTATCCAAAAACAAAAGGGACTGTCTAACAAGTAAAGTTAGGCAGTCCCTTTTTGTTTGTCCTATCGATTATTTGTCCTCTTTATGCCTCAAATTCATAATCTACAGCAGCACGTGCAGCGCGCACCTTGGCAATATATCCTGCTACTTTCAAATGCTCGGGGTGGTTCTGGTAGGTATCCACATCCTCCCATGTTCGGAACTCACAGATGAGACAAAGATCATAGTCGGTCTTCTTTGCATTTGGGATATTGATACCTACTTCTTCCGATACCAATACATCTATCTTTTTACGCAAAGAGAGCAGTCCCTCCTTGATAATAAAAGCATTTTCCTCCTTGGTATGTCCCTCTGCTTCGTCTTGCAGACGAAAAAAAACAATGTGCTTAATCATATTCTTTCCATTTTAATCGGTTTAATCTTACTCCTCGCCTAACAAATCCGGTCGGCGTTCGCGGGTGTGGCGGATAGCTTCTTCGTATAGCCACTCTTCTATCTTCGCTTGATGCCCCGAGAGCAGAATATCAGGCACCCGCCAACCTTTATACTCTGCCGGACGCGTATAGACACCCGGCTCTAATAAGCCGTCCTGAAAACTATCGGACAGCGCACTCCCCACATCGCCTAACGCACCAGGCAATAGACGCACGATGGCATCGGTCATGATTGCTGCCGGCATCTCGCCGCCCGTCAGCACAAAGTCGCCGATGGTATATTCCTTGGTGATGAGGTGATCGCGCACACGCTGATCGACCCCCTTGTAGTGCCCGCAGAGGATGATGATATTCTCTGCCAACGACAAGCGATTCGCCTCTTTCTGCGTGAAACGCTCCCCATCGGGCGCGGTGAAGATAATCTCATCGTAATGCCGCTCGGAGGTCAGTTTGGTAATGATACGGTCGATAGGCTCTATCTGCAACACCATCCCCGCACCGAATCCAAACGCGTAATCATCCACCTTGCGGTGTTTATCCAAGGTGTAGTCGCGCAGGTTGTGCACATAAATCTCAGCCAAACCCTTGTCCTTCGCCCGCTGCACGATAGAGTGGTTCAGCGGCGATTCCAGCAACTCCGGACAAGCAGAAATAATATCAATTCGCATAATAATGAACTTCGTGTATTTAACTCCGCTTCGCTTCGTGTACAGCCCGCAGGGCTTCTATACATTAACTTTCCTTACAGCCCCGCAGAGGCTTTCTATGGCACAGGGTCGTAGCCGCTTCCGCCCCACGGATGGCAGCGCAGGATACGCTTCACTCCCAACCAGCCGCCCTTGAAGATACCGTATTTCAACACTGCTTCCACCATGTATTGACTGCAAGTCGGCGTATAGCGACACGAAGGCGGTGTAAGAGGCGAAATGCAATAGCGGTAGAAATACACCGGCAAGAGAAACAACTTTCGAAGGAGTAATTTCATAAACTAATTATTTTCATTGCTTTCCGCATCGCTTTCTCAATAACCGATAGCGGTTGCTCGGTCTTATCCATATAGTTGAATGCTATCTGATAGTGCATATCCGCGGGCAGCAGGTCTTTCTGCGTGCGATAGGCTTCGCGCATCAGCCTGCGCATACGATTCCTGTCCACAGCATGCTTGAAGAGCGATTTCGGCGCCCAGATGAGCACTTGCGTAGTAGCAGCTTCCGGCGTGGGCATATACGAGACGCGCAAGGGCCAAGCCACAAACCGCTTACCCTCTTTATACAACGCTTGTATGCGCATCTTCCCGCATAAACGCTCACACTTATGGAAACTGCAATCAGCCATTATGTTTCTCTAAATAGTCGGCTATCGCAATCGGCAGCGACTGGAACTCCGCAGCGGGCATCGCCTTGATATCCACGCGGAAGCCTGCATCCTCCAACGCCTGCACCGTACCCGCACCGAAAGCGGCAATCACGGTGTCGCCTTGTTGCCACTCAGGGAAATTCTCGCGGATAGAACGTACACCGGCAGGCGTAAACAGCGCAATCATGTCGTAGTCAAACGGCTCATCGCCCCATTGGGTGGAGACGGTGCGGTACATCACTGCCGGCTTCACCTCTATCTTATGCTCTGCAAACATGTTTATCTGCTCCTCGGTATGAATATCCGAAAGCACCATCAGGTATTTCTCGTTAGGGCGACGGTACATAGCCGGCAGCAGGTCTTCAAACTTATTCTTCTCCGAATAGAAGACCTTGCGTTTGCGAAATTGGATGAACTTCTGCAGATAGTTGCCCACGGTCTCTGAGATGCAATAATAGTGCATCGAATCAGGCACATTCAGACGCATCTCTTCACACAAACGGAAATAATGGTCTGCTCCCAACTTCGAGTTGAGTATCACCGCCGTGTAGTCCAACGGATTGATATGTTGTTGGCGAAACTCGCGGGCGCTCAAGCCTTCCACATGTATCAACTGACGAAACTCGCATTCTACGCCAAACTGCTTCTCCATCGCACTATACGGATTGCGCTCCGTGGCTGGACGAGGTTGGGAAATCAGAATTTTCTTTATCATGAAAATATATAGGTTAATGTGAGGAGGGGGAGTACCTCAATGGTTAGTATATATAGTAGCACATAGATGACAGAAGGAATACTGGTGAAGAACACGCGTACCCACTTGATAAACAGCACCAACCAGCACACGCTCATCATAACGCACAAGCCGATGGTGGTCAGGGCTTGGCTGCCAAAGTAGATAATTAGCAACAAGAGAGGGTAGAGCACGCAGCAGATACTTGTGCTCACGTATGTATAGTGGGCAAACAGCGTGGCAAACTGGCGCGAGAGTTGAAAAGTGTAATTGAGCAGCAGCGAAACAAGGTATTTCACTATCTCCGTAGCAGCCACTGCACCCATAATCGTCATATAGCGGCTAAACAGGAACTCACCGCTGTTCGCATGCATAGCGAGTTGGCTGTTGTAAGTAAAGAGGTAGATAGCCATCCCCAAGATACCTGCTCTGAACACAAAGAGCAATGCTTGCCCAATGTAGTTCATCGGCGAGTCGTTATACGACCGTTCCACCTTGCTGAATAGGCTCACGAACCCCTGACGAATCACGACAGGCTGAAACACCCCCGCCAAGATTGCGCAGATAGGTAACCCCAACATCACCCACGCCACCCACGGCGAAGAGAAAGGAGACAATATGTGCGATAGTGCGTTGATAGTGGTTAGTGGTTAGTGGTCAGTGCCCGGGTGCGCAGGCGTCCCCGCCTGCTGTTAGTGATTAGTGGTCAGTTTTCGGAATCGAAACTATTAAGTCTTTCATCCTTTATCCTTCATCCTGTTTCCTCAACAAAAACAATTTATCATTCCTCCGAACGGGTCTGTCCGTCTTTACTGCAAAAAGTGTGCCTTTCTCTATGCGCTGTGTGGGTTTCCCTGCTTCGTCGTGCAAATCATGCGCTATCAATTCGTAGGCACCCGTTGTCTCGCCCGTGATAAGCAATTCATCGCCTTCTCTCAGTTCCGCCACGGCTTCCAGCGCAAACTCCGCCACGGAGATGTTCTTGAAGTAGTTGGTACATTTGCCGGCATACACCTTCTTGCGCGTGGCTTGGCTGCCGTAGTGGTGTGTCCACTCGCCCAAGCGTTGTCCTTGGTAGTACCCGTCCCAGAATCCGCGGTTGAACACCCGCGCCAGTCGCTCGTTCCAGTTGGCTATCTTCGGCTCAATCACCGTGTCGTCGGCATACTCGCCTTGCTGCCATGCCTCCACCGCCTCGCGGTAGCAACCGACTACCGTCGATACATATTCCGCGCCGCGCGCACGCCCTTCTATCTTCAACACACGCACACCCGCGTCCAACATCTTGTTGAGGAAATGGATGGTTTTCAGGTCTTTGGGCGACATGATATACTGATTATCCACTTCCAGTTCGAGGTCAGACTCTTTGTCTTTCACGATATAGCCGCGTCGGCAAATCTGCATACAGGCCCCGCGGTTGGCGGAGTGGTTGAGGTTATTCAGGCTCAGATAGCATTTACCTGATACCGCCATACACAGTGCGCCGTGGCAGAACATCTCGATGCGCAACT
>CAMFEN010000086.1 GCA_945949375.1 uncultured Bacteroidales bacterium
AGGAGATAATACCACATCACCGCATACCAATCTTTATCTTCCATGATTATATAAGATGTTTTCCCATCGTACATGTCTCCGCTACCTTCTGCGCGGAGGGTATCGCCGTCTTGCTGGAAGATGATGTCTTCGCCCACCATGCCGCCTTCGGTATAGTGCGCATAAAATGTAGTATCTTGCGTGATGGTAAAGGTGCGCGGGTTGTCGGTGTTTCCATCTCGCCATTGGTAGAACACTTGATAACCGTCCCAAACTTTATCTACCTCAATTGTAACTTGTGTGTTTGGCAACGCATAACCTTCTGAATAGAAACGCTCATATCCATCACCCCAGACCATATATACTTCCCAATGTAGGGCTTTGGCGAACATTGCGGTGTAGGTTTGTGTACTATTGACCGATACATTGCGGGTGGGCGTGGTAACACCATCGCTCCACATCAGGAAGGCATAGCCTGTGTTGCTGTTGGCGGTCAGGGTAACATCGGTGGCATCACAATCACCGGTGATACTGATGTAGCCTGCTCCTTCGGGCGCTACTGTAGTTTGGAAAGAAATGTTTTGGTTCATCTCTACAAAGCGGAAGTCTGTACCCCATACATTCTGATAGTCCTCCAATGCGCCGCAAGGAATATATATAGTAAGGTCTGTATTGTAACTGATGGTGCTACCCTCTAACAATGGAGCAGTGACACCTTGCATATAGATGGCTTGTAATTTCGTTCCATTGCAGAAAATATTGCTACCGATATAGGTTACGGATGCCGGAATAGTGATTTCTGCAATAGCCGTCTCACAGAAACAACCGCCGCCTATTTTGGTGAGATTTTGCGGCAGGGTAATGTGCGTCAATCTCTCGCACCCAGAAAAACAACTATATTCTAATTCCGTTACAGTCTCGGGAATAGCCACCGAAGAAAGATTCGTGCAACCATTAAAAATATATTCCGGGAGGGTTGTGATGTTGTTTGGAAGAGTCACCGATTGCAGGGCTGTACAACCATCAAAGAGGCTATAACCTAAATAGGTTACGCTATTGGGTATTACCATAGAGGTAAGGCTTGTGCAGCCGGCAAAAGCACCATACATAATAGACGTTAGTCCATCCTGCAAGGAAACAGATGAAAGCATCTTGCAGTTTTGAAAAGCACTATGAATGCTTTGAATGGTGTTGGGTAGCACTACAGATGTGAGGCGGGGACAGTTGGCAAATGCCTCATCCCAAATGTACTTTACCGGATAGGTTTGCTCGTTGTAGATAACTGAGGATGGAATACTGATGTCTCCTGCGTAGAGGGCATCGCCAGAGGTTACAGCTACGGAACGGTACACATAGGAATCTGTCTCAGAGTCCCATTCTTCGTCCGTGAGAGCATAGAAGATACCATTTGCCTCAAAATCGTAGGCAAAACTGCTTAGGCATACCACTGTGGCAAGCAAAAGCATAGAGAAGAACTTCTTCATAATGATTTTTTGTTTGGTTAATAATAATGTAGTTTGTAAAGTATGTTTGTTCATACTATTGGTAACGAATAACAACAAAAAAAGCGTGAACTTTCGTTACGCTTCATCTGATTCTCTGAGGTCTTCGACTACCTATTATCAACCAAATGTATGCACAAAAGCCCACGCCTAACGGCGTGAGCGCATAGGCTTGTGCTTGATTGATAATAATTCCTGAAAGTGTCGAAGTTTCAGAGAATCAAGTTCGGCTTATAACGCTTCTAATAAAATATGTACTCCCCAATTATCAACTACGGTGCAAAGGTACTGCTTTTTAGGGAAATATGCAAGCAAAAGTGCGAAAAAATGTTATGAAACATCTATTTATAATCTTGCCTGATTACAAATAGAAATCCTGTGTGAGGGCGGAGTAGGCAGGGGAGCGGGGATGGTCGGGGGTGGATAGGCATAGGGTTTCCGGCGTGAGAGTAGTGGCGGGTGTTTGATGGGAGAATGTAACAAGGATTCTCTTGGCAGGCTTGTTGGCGGTCGTGTGCACTCGGCACAAGTGTACACAATAGAGGTGTTGCAGCCTTGCTTCCGCCAATATGGCTTTCTCTGCGTCTGCGGGAAGCACCAATGAGAGAGTTCCCGCCTGCGTTAATAATCTATTGGAATGCGCTAATAGCTCTGCGAAGGATAATAATTCGGCGTGTCTCGCCTTGGTTCGCATACCATCAGGACACAATAAACTGTTAGAGAAATACGGCGGATTGGAAACTATCATGTCGTATTTCTCTTGGGGGTGCCACTCTTGCAGGGGAGAAGAGTAGGCGTGCAGGCGAGTACTAAATGGGGAAGCAGAGAAATTATCTTGGGCTTGAAGAACAGCCGATGGGTCTATATCTATTCCGTCTATAATAGCATTGGGGAAACGCTGCGCCAACATCAAGGCGACCAAACCGCTTCCCGTGCCGATATCCAGATGCGTCTCACTATATGAGGAACAGCAGGACTTGCAGCGGAGGCATCCTCTTTATATGCTATTGTTTCAGCCCATGCTCCCAATAGCACACCATCTGTTCCCACTTTCATTGCACAGCGGTCATGCCATACGGTGAACTGCTTAAAGCGGAAATAGGGCGTACTCATTGTGTTGAGAGTTTAGAGTTGAGCGTTTAGAGTTAAGAGTTTAGGGTTGAGAGTATAGGTAATAGGTGGTTGAGAACTGTTGTTCGTATGTTCGTGGTGGTCGTGCGCAGAAAATGCGTGAATACCCATATATATACCCAAGCCGATAAATAATGCGGCGCAGATATAGCGGAACCACTTCTCAAACGTACTCAGTCGATTCGTCAGATTGCCAATGCTAACGGCACTATAGCAGATTATCCATGCAATCACGATCACCGGCAGTCCTGTACCCAAAGCGAATACAAACGGCATGAGCCACGACCACGTAATAGGTAGGGTTACCGCCATATCTATCATGGTAACGAAATACACTAAACGGTGCGGACAAAATGCAATCGCAAAGAATATACCCAGCATGAATGACCACATGCCTGTGAAGCGACTGTCCAACTGCGACAACATCTTGTTCACTCCATGGTCATGTTCATGGTGATGATGCCCTGTGAAGAGGAGCACTACGCCACAGATGACCATAAAGACAGCTAATATAGGCTCACCATAATGCTCTAAGGCATGTTGGAAGCCATCCGTCTGTGCACCCAGCAGAAAAGGCACGCTCAACAACATATAGGTAACCAACTTACCTAACACGAACATCAGTCCGTTTAGTAATACACGCCGCTTGTTGTTTATCTCACGGTCAATATAACTGATGGCGGTAATGCTCGTAAATAGGGTACAAGGGTCGAGTATTGTCAGTAGCCCAAGAAGAAAGGCGGTGAGAAGTTGCATCATTATAGTTTATCGTTTAGAGTTGAGAGTGTAGAGAATTGTACTTATTATTGTGAATTGCCTGCAAAGGTACACTTTTTTTTTCAATTATGCAATAGGGTATAATTTTTCTATGCAAACGCAGAAACAGCAATAGAAATGTGAAATAGTGCATATGTATGCTATTTGCAAATAATTCACAAAATGAATCGATATAAATTCACAAATAAAATCATATAAAGAATAGAGTAGGGTATATATCTGTGAACAATATTCCATTCGGCTTTTTCACTTATGAATGCCAATTCTTACAATTTGATTAGATTGTTTATATAACATGTTTCTAAAAATGTAATATGTTGGAAATCAGTAATTATAAGATTTACTTTATGTAACATGTGCTACCATTAACAGAAGGCAAGTGCTATGTGTGCTTACTTTCTTTTGTTTATCAAAAATGAATACAATAAATCACTGAAAATCTATATGTTATATCTCTTACTTGATATACTAATCAGCCTTATTTTGAACATGACATGTGTAAATAAGTACAAATGTATACTTTTGTGTATTTTACAAAAGTGAATTTGCACACGTGTTAGTTTGTGAATTTTTATTTTGAAAAGATATTTGCAAATGTCGAAAAGTTTTCGTATCTTTGCACCCGAAATTCACATAAATATAGGCATTAGAATATGAATGAACGCGAGAGATTATTGAAATTGATAGCAGACAATAACATGTCTGCCAAGCAGTTTGCCGCCGAGGTGGGTATCCAAGCAGGAACGATTAGTAATATCGTGAATGGTCGTAATAATCCCAGTTTGGACGTGATGCAACGTGTGCTAAATCGGTTTCGGACGTTGAGTAGCGATTGGTTGATTTTAGGTGTGGGCAATATGTACCGAACCGAGGGTGGCAAGGAGAATAGAGAAAACGGTGAGGCAAAGGACCAGCAGCTGCAACAGCAGCAACAGGAGATACCCGGCATTGGCGATGCTGCCATCGCCTCGCCACAACACTCCATAGAGTCGCCCTCTCCATTATCGAGAGCACAGGCTATTTCCGCTCCTACTATTTCCCGTGAGATGCAGCCGTTAGCGAGTATAAAAAAGCAACAGACTGCCCCCATGGAGCAGCCTGCGGCTAAACGGATTGAACGTATTATCGTATTTTATTCGGATGGTACGTTTGATGAAATCACAGCAAAGTGAGTTACGATTTAAGAAATACGATTTACGATTTCGGACTATTTCTTGACAAGGGCGAAGTCGATAACTTCTTGGATGTCTTGCACGTAGTGGAACGTTAGCCCTTTGAGGTATATCTCCGGAATCTCGGATACATCTTTGCGATTGTCTGCGCAAAGGATGAGGTCTGTTATTCCGGCGCGTTTTGCGGCTAAAATCTTCTCTTTTACTCCGCCTATTGGCAGCACTTTTCCACGCAGCGTCATCTCTCCGGTCATGGCGATGCGTGGACGCACTTTGCGTTGGGTGAAGGCACTCACCAAGGCGGTGGTCATCGTGATGCCCGCGCTTGGACCATCTTTGGGGATAGCCCCTTCTGGCACATGGATGTGTACAGACTTGGTTTCTAAGTCTTTCTGCTTGATGCCGAACTCCTGTGCGTGGGCTTTGATATAGCCGAGCGCGAGGGTGGCTGACTCTTTCATCACATCACCGAGGTTTCCTGTGAGCGTGAGCGTCGGGGTCTTGCTCGGCGAGAGCGATGCTTCAATGAACAGTATCTCTCCGCCGACCTGCGTCCACGCTAAGCCCGTTACTACGCCTATGTACTTGTTGGTTTCCCAAGAGTCGCGGCTGTAGCGCGGTTGCCCGAGGTATTCTATCAAGTCCTCGCGAGTGATGGTGGTGTTATAATCCTGTTCTAATGCTAACTTCGTGTCCACTTTACGGCAGATAGCGGCAATCTTTCTATCGAGCGAACGCACACCGGATTCGCGCGTGTAGTCGTCAATGATATGTCCGATAATGTCCTTGCGGAACTTCAGTTGCGCGGGTTTGATACCGTGCTTCGCTAACTCATTGGGAATAAGGTGTCGCTTGGCAATCTCTTCCTTTTCCTCCTGCAAGTAGCCTGTCATTTCGATGAGTTCCATTCGGTCGAGCAGGGGACGCGGGATGGA
>CAMFEN010000087.1 GCA_945949375.1 uncultured Bacteroidales bacterium
GAAAGATAAAGGATGAAGGATAAAAGACTTGTTACCTTCGTTTATATTGGATGAAAGATAAAGGATGAAGGATAAAAGACTTATTACCTTCGTCTGTGAGTTTCAGAGTCTAAACTATTTAGTCTTTCATCCTGTGTCCTTAATCCTTCATCCAACAGTGTCCATAATCCTGTATCCATTATCCTTCCTCTATACAAAACTATTTCGTCTTTAATCCTTAATCCTTAATCCTTTATCCAAAAATGAGACATTTACTTGACCCGACAGATTTGAGCACTGCCGAAATCGATGCGATTATCGAGCGTGCGCTGGATATTATTGACCACAAAGAGAAGTACGCCGATGCTTGCCGCGGGAAGAAACTCGCGACCTTGTTCTACGAGCCAAGCACCCGTACACGACTGAGTTTCACGGCTGCTATGATGGAGTTAGGCGGCAACGTGCTGGGCTTCTCCGACGCCCGCAGCAGTAGCGTGAGCAAAGGTGAGACCGTGGCAGACACGATACGTGTGGTGAGTGCGTTTGCCGACATTGTGGCGATGCGCCACTACAAAGAGGGTGCGCCGCGGGTGGCTTCGGAGTACAGCCGTATCCCTATCATCAACGCTGGCGACGGCGGGCATTCGCACCCCACGCAGACGATGACCGACCTGCTGACCATACGCCGCGAGTTGGGGCATTTTGACCACCTGACGGTGGGGCTGTGCGGCGACTTGAAATACGGTCGCACCGTGCATTCGCTCATCAAAGCCATGCGCCGTTACGAGGGAGTGCAGTTCGTGCTTATCTCGCCGAAGGAGTTGCGCCTGCCCGACTATATGAAGAACGAGTTGGGCGACAACTACCGCGAGTGCAGCACGCTGGAAGAGGCAATGCCGCTGGTGGATGTGCTCTATATGACGCGCGTGCAGCAAGAGCGTTTTGCCGACAAAGCAGAGTACGAGCGGCTGAAAGACTCGTTCATCCTTGATACGGAGAAGATGGCGCTGGGCAAGCCGAGCATGATAGTGCTGCACCCGCTGCCGCGCGTGAACGAGATAACGGTGGAGGTGGACAAAGACCCGCGGGCGGCATATTTCCGCCAAGTGGAGAACGGGAAGTATGTGCGTATGGCGCTGATTTACACCCTGCTACAATGGAAAGAGCAGTCGCAACCCGCTGCGCTTACACCTACGGCGACTGACTGTCCGTGCCATAACGACCGCTGTATCTCCACCACCGAGCCCGTGGAGAAGAAAGCCTACCGCGACGCCGACGGGGTGCTACGATGCTTCTACTGCGACCACGCGTTATAAGTAATAATTTGAAAATTATCGAAAGTTCACTATTACTCTCCTTTTGGAGGATATTTATAAAGATTTTCTTTTTGATTTTATATAGATTTCTGAGCGAAGCGAAAGGGACTAATAATTCGTTTCTTAATTTTTAGTCAAGATTTTAGAAGTTATTTTTGAAATGATTTTAAGGGATAAAAATAGGAAAATCCAATCCATAATCCTACTAAAAATCTGTGCTAAAAATAGGAAAGGGTAGTAACCAACGATTGTTTCGCTACGCTCAGAAATCAAAAGAAAATCTAAACAAAATCTTATTTTCAAATTGTAATAAATCTTTAATCTTTATATGACGAATCGAATTATTGAAGAGGGGCTCACATTTGATGATGTGTTGTTGGTGCCCGCTTATTCGGAGGTGCTTCCTCGTGAGGTGGACCTTCGTTGTCAGTTCTCCCGTAACATCCGCCTGAACATCCCCGTGGTGTCTGCGGCGATGGACACCGTTACGGAGTCCACGATGGCGATTGCCATTGCGCGCGAAGGCGGTATTGGCGTGATTCACAAGAACATGCCTATCGAGGCGCAGGCAGCACAGGTGCGCCGCGTGAAGCGTGCAGAGAACGGGCTGATTTCCGACCCCATCACCATCACGGCAGAGCAGACCGTGGGCGACGCGCTGCAGATGATGCAGGACAACCATATCGGCGGTATTCCCGTGGTGGACAACAGAGATATGCTGGTGGGTATCGTTACCAACCGCGACCTACGTTTCGAGACGAACATGCAGCGTCCGATTGCCGAGGTGATGACGAGCAAAGACCTGATTACCATCTCTTCTACCGACAACGAGACCATCATGCACGCACTGCAGACCCACAAGGTGGAGAAACTGCCCGTGGTGGACAAAGACGGCAAACTCATCGGGCTCGTTACCTATAAGGATATTACCAAACTGAAGGACTTCCCCAATGCCTGCAAGGACGCGAAAGGTCGATTGCGCTGCGCTGCGGGCGTGGGTATCACGGCAGACTATATGCACCGCGTGGACGCGCTCTACAAAGAGGGTGTGGACGCTATCGTGCTCGACTCGGCGCACGGGCACTCGAAGAACATTGTGAATGCACTGCGGACGATAAAGGCGAAATACCCGAAACTGGATGTCGTAGTGGGGAATATCGCTACCGCTGAGGCTGCGAAGTATCTTGTGGAGAACGGTGCCGACGGCGTGAAGGTAGGTATCGGTCCGGGTTCTATCTGCACCACGCGTATCATTGCTGGTGTGGGCGTGCCTCAGTTGACGGCTATCTTCGAGACCTCGGAGGCTATCAAGGGCTCGGGCGTGCCTATCATCGCCGATGGTGGTTTGCGCTACTCGGGCGATGTGGTGAAGGCGCTGGCGGCAGGTGGCAACTGCGTGATGTGCGGGTCGATGTTCGCAGGTACGGACGAGGCGCCCGGAGAAACCATCATCTACAACGGGCGTAAGTTCAAGACCTACCGCGGCATGGGCTCTATCGACGCGATGAAAGCAGGGTCGGCTGACCGTTATTTCCAAGGCGGGGAGAAGAATGTGTCGAAATTAGTGCCGGAAGGGATTGTTGGTCGCGTGCCCTACAAAGGTAGCGTTAGCGAGACCATCTATCAACTGATGGGCGGACTTCGCTCGGGTATGGGCTATGTGGGTGCACATAACTTGGAGGAGTTGCAGCATGCGAAGTTTGTGAAGATTTCCGCTGCCGGCATGAACGAGAGCCATCCGCACGATATCACCATCACCAGCGAGGCACCGAATTATAGCACGAAATGATTCTTGGATAAAGGACCGCTACGCTAAAAGACACAGGATTAAAGACTAAATACTTTTGACTCTGAACGCTCATAAGCAAATGTAATCCGTCTTTTATCTTTCATCCTTTATCCTTCATCCAAAAGAAATATGCAAAAGATTATTATATTAGACTTTGGGTCGCAGACCACCCAACTCATCGGGCGGCGTGTTCGAGAGTTGGACACTTTCTGCGAGATACTGCCCTACAACAAGTACCCCGAGGATGACTCCGATGTGATTGGCGTCATTCTCTCCGGCTCGCCTCTGAGCGTGTATGCTGATGATGCGTTCCATGTGGACTTGAGCCGGATTCGCGGTCGTCTGCCCATCTTGGGGATATGCTACGGTGCGCAGTACATGAGCCATATCTATGGTGGGAAGGTGGAGAGCGCAGGCACGCGCGAGTACGGGCGCCAGAACTTGCAGTTTGTGGACACTACCTGCCCGCTGTTCCGCGGTTTTGAGCCGCATTCGCAGGTGTGGATGTCGCACGGCGACAGCATCACCCGCCTGCCCGAAGGGGCGCATGTGGTGGCGTCCACCGAGACGGTACAGAACGCCGCTTATTACATTCCCGGGGAGGTACCCGTGTTCGGCACACAGTTCCACCCCGAGGTGTTCCACTCGCTGCAAGGCACGCTGCTGCTGAAGAACTTCGTGGTAGATGTGTGCGGCAGCAAGCAGGAATGGAGCGCGGATGCGTTTGTAGAGAGCACGGTGAAGGAGTTGCGCGAGCAGATAGGCAGCGACCGTGTTATCCTCGGTTTGTCAGGCGGCGTGGACTCGTCGGTGGTGGCTGTATTGCTCAATAAAGCGATAGGCGACCAACTGACCTGTATCTTTGTGGACCACGGTATGCTCCGCAAGAACGAGTTTGAGGACGTGATGCGCGACTACGAGTGCCTCGGGTTGCACGTGATTGGCGTGGATGCGAGCGAGCGTTTCCTTAGCGATTTGGCAGGCGTTACCGAGCCGGAGAAGAAGCGTAAGATTATCGGGCGCGACTTTGTGGAGGTCTTCAACGCCGAGGCGAAGAAGATAACCGATGCCAAATGGTTGGCGCAGGGCACTATCTACCCCGACCGTATCGAGTCGCTCAATATCACGGGCAAGGTCATCAAGAGCCACCACAACGTAGGCGGTCTGCCCGAGGAGATGCACCTGCAACTATGCGAGCCGCTGAAATGGCTGTTCAAGGACGAGGTGCGCCGCGTGGGTCGTTCGATGGGTATGCCGGAGCACTTGATTACCCGCCATCCGTTCCCCGGACCGGGGTTGGCAGTGCGTATCTTGGGCGACATTACGCGCGAGAAAGTGCGTGTGCTGCAAGAGGCAGACGACATCTTCATCCGCGGATTGCGCGAGTATAAAGTGCGGCTGAGCGGCGAGGAGGCGCGTGCCGTGCTGGCAGCAGGTATCCCCATCAATATGGAGAACGGCGAGATAGAGGTGAGCCTCTACGACCAGATATGGCAAGCCGGTGCTATCCTGCTGAGCGAGGTGCGCAGCGTGGGCGTGATGGGCGATGAGCGCACCTACGAGAACCCCGTGGCGCTGCGGGCGGTTACCTCCTCCGACGCCATGACCGCCGACTGGGCACACCTGCCTTACGACTTCATGGCGAAGTGCTCCAACGAGATTATCAACAAGGTGAAGGGGGTCAACCGCGTATGCTACGACATCTCCTCCAAACCACCCGCTACGATAGAGTGGGAGTAGAGGATAAAGGAACGCTTCGCTGAAGGATAAAGGATAAAAGACTTATTACTTTCGTCTGTGAGGATGAAGGATGAAAGATAAAAGATGAAGGATAAAAGACTTATTACCCCCATCCATGAATTTTTCGAGCCAACACTATTTAGTCTTTCATCCTGTGTCCTTAATCCTTCATCCAAATAGTTCTTTGATCCTTTGTCCTATATTTTAGAAATCCTTATATCCAAAGAAACTAATTAGTCTTTAATCTTTCATCCTTAATCCTTTTTCCAAATATGAAAGTTGGTGTAATCATGGGTTCGGGTAGTGATTTGGAGGTGATGACTCCTGCTATCGAGACCCTACAAGAGTTTGGTATTGAAGTAGAGAAACGTGTGATTAGTGCGCACCGTGCGCCGCATGCCCTGATGCAATGGGCGGAGACGGCTCGGGAGCGGGGCTTGCGCGTCATCATTGCCGGCGCAGGTGGTGCAGCCCATCTGGCAGGTGTGATTGCGGGGTTGACCACGTTGCCCGTTATCGGCGTGCCAGTACGCAGCAAGACGCTGGACGGATTGGATTCGCTGTTGAGCATCGTGCAGATGCCAAGCGGAATCCCTGTGGCGACGGTGGCTATCAACGGCAGCAAGACCGCCGCCCTCTTG
>CAMFEN010000088.1 GCA_945949375.1 uncultured Bacteroidales bacterium
GGCGAGACTCGTATAGCAGACGCTATCAACGATGCGCTCAACTCGCCGCTGGTGAACACCAACGACGTGCACGGTGCCAAGCGACTGCTTCTCCAACTCTATTGCTCTACGGAGCATGCCATTCAGATGCAGGAGATAGACCAGATAAACGCCTTTGTGGACGAGATAGGCGATGAGGTGGAGGTGCAGTGGGGTGCCGCTTTGGATGAGACATTAGGTGATGCAGTGCGGGTAACGATCATCGCCACAGGATACGAGGTGGACGGGCTGCCGACGATAGACACCGACGATGAAGAGCAGTCTATACAAGACGCCATACGACAGAACTACGAAACATTGGACAAGCCCAAGGAGGATGAGCAGTCGGTAACCATCGACCTAAGAGACACGCTGCAAGCAGCGAGCGAGGGTCCCGTCGGAGTAGAGAATGCCACTCCGCAATGGGGGGGCACCCCAACGGCAGATGAGGTAGTGATACACATCGAAGGCGATGAGGCTGTCTCCACCAACGCCGCTGAGGGGAACACCCAACGCCGATGGGGAGGATGGTTGAGAAGATAATTATGAATTATGAGCGCATAGATAATTAACGTGCACTCGAAATACAAATCTATCATATAAAGACAAAACGATTGTTTTTCAACAAAAATATCCAAAATAAAATAATGGACAATGAACTGAATTTATTTGACTTGTTTCTTCTTGCGTGGCGAGGATGCAAGCGTGCTGTGAAAGCACTTTGGCGCACTTGTGTGTGTGCGATTCGTCTAACTATCCGCAAATGGTGGATTAGCCTACCTGTATTGGTCATCTTCATTGCGGGTGCGTTGATCTATACTCGTCAGGACAACCTGACGTATAAGGTGTATGCAGTGGCGAAACTAAACGGTCCTACACTCAACCTCTTCAATGAGGTATTCCGTCCGTTACAGTCAGGTGTGTTCTTCAACGGGACTCCGGAAGTGGCACACTATATCTACGACCGTACTGCAAGGCGTTTTGAGACTTTCCCTGTGATAGACTGTTTAAGGGATAATATCATTGATTATGTGGACTTTGATCGCGATATAAAGCCTACGGATACGGTGAATTGGCAGATGCGTGATCATATCTGTATTCAGTTTCGCATCAAATACCGCGATTTAGCGGAGGTTCCTACAATTGAGAAGCAACTGATTGCTTATTTCAATGGTAATGAGTCAATGCAGCATGCTTATAAATCAGCATTGCCTGTGATGGACCGTAAAGTAGAGTTCTGCCATACGCAGATAGAAAAATTGGACAGCCTGACAACGGCTTTCTATTTCAACCAAAAGGAGTTGTCCTTGCAAGAGAGTTCGAACAACACGATAGTAACCGGCGAGCAGAGTAGTCGCAGCATGGAACTATTTTTGCCTGCGATCTATGCTCATATTGACTATACGCAGCAGGTGGATGTGCAACGCGCTTCCTATACAGCCCCTGTGGCATTAGAGGACCACTTTGCTGTGAATCCCGACCCTATAAATAGCAGAGCGAAGATGCTGGTGCTCTTCATTCTTGCCGGCTGGCTCGTCAGTCTTGCCATTGCATGGGGAGTAGAAAAAGCATGTGTCAAATCAATTTGACAATCTAACAATTGACAATTTAGAATGACCATGCTGCGTCTAATTGTCAAATAGCAAAATAGTTAAAATAACAAATGTCCTTTGTAGAAACGATAACGGGGTGGTATGCGTCTCACATGAATTACGCCTCTATCACAGCGCTGATGACGATTGAGTCGTCGTTCATCCCTTTTCCCAGCGAGGTAGTTATTCCTCCTGCGGTGTATGTAGCATCGGAGCCGACGAGTGCACTATGCGCTACGGGTAACTACTCGGTGGACGTGGCTTTGATAGTGCTCTTCGGTACGATAGGTGCGATGTTAGGTGCAGTCATCAACTACTTGCTCTCGATGTGGTTGGGTCGTCCTATTATTTATAAGTTTGCCGACAGCCGCGTGGGACACCTGCTATTGCTCAGTAGCGAGAAGGTGCAGAAAGCGGAGCGTTACTTCAACGACCACGGCAAAGTGAGTACGTTCATTGGTCGGCTTATCCCGGGAATTCGCCAACTCATCAGTATTCCTGCGGGTCTTGCAAAGATGCACTTTGGTCAGTTCATGCTCTATACCTTTCTCGGGGCATTTATTTGGAATAGCGTTTTGGCGTTACTCGGCTATATCGCACATGGGCAGGCAGATCTCATCAACCAATACAGCCACGAACTGAGTATCATTATCTTAGTTATCGTGTGCGTAGTGGTGCTTTACTATGTAGGGAAGTTGGTATATAAGAAACTGCGTGCATAAAAGCGCTCCGCGCTAAATGTACGAAAGCCCTGCGGGCGGTACACGAAGCGAAGTTCATTACACGAAGTTAAAAATACACAAAATTGAAATCTATGCAAAGAGAGGAGTTGCGCAGGTTGATTGCGCTTTGGTTTGAAGAAGACATACGCGATGGTGACCACACCTCGCTGAGTTGTATCCCCGCCACTCAGATGGGCTGCCAACAGTTGATTATCAAGGAAGAGGGTATCTTGGCTGGCGTGGAGGTAGCGAAAGAGATTATCCGCTATTTCGACCCCGAGTGCCGCATGGAGCAGTATCTTGAGGATGGCGCGGCAGTGAAGATAGGCGATGTTGCATTCCGAGTGTATGGTAAGGAGTTGTCTCTGTTGCAGATAGAGCGCACCATGCTCAATATCATGCAGCGGATGTCGGGCATTGCTACCACGACCCACCGCTACCAGTCCCTCATTGAGGACACAGGCTGCCATGTCCTTGACACCCGTAAGACCACACCCGGACTGCGCTACTTGGAGAAAGAGGCGGTGAAGATAGGCGGAGGCATGAACCATCGCATCGGTCTCTTCGACATGATTCTCCTGAAAGACAACCATGTGGATTTTGCGGGTGGCATCACGAACGCCCTCACCCGTGCTCGCAACTACTGCCATGAGAAAGGCAAAGACCTCCGTATAGAGATAGAGACGCGCAACGAAGACGAGATACGCGAGGCGCTGGCAACCAACATCCCCGACCGAATCATGCTGGATAATTTCACCCCTGAGCGCACGAAGCAAGCGGTAGCAATCATCCGCGATTGGGAGAAGAGCGCAGGTCGCCACATGGAGATAGAGTCCTCCGGCGGCATTACCATTGACACACTGCGCGCCTACGCTGTCTGCGGAGTAGATTTCATCTCCGTGGGGGCGCTTACCCACTCCGTCAAAGGTCTTGATATGTCCTTCAAGGCAGTGAAAGAATAGAAAGAAAAACTATATACGTGTAGGAGAGCACTGCATGCTATACACTGAGTGAAGCGCAGTTAAAATACACGAAGTTAATAACTCTCCCTGCTGTGCCAAGAAAGGCTGACTAACATTTTCGTTAGGCAGCCTTTTTTGTTCACTTATCAGCAGGGGGACGCGGAATATACAATTTACAAATTTACATATTAGCAGGCTGGGACGCCTGCACACGAGGACATATTTAATGCTTGAAGTTCATAATTCCTAATTCATAATTCCCATGACCTATGGCTACATTCGTGTTTCCACCGACAAGCAGACAGTGGAAAACCAACGTTTTGAAATCACTCGTTTTTGTTTGTCCGAGCGTATTCACATTGACGGTTGGATAGAAGAAACCATCTCGGGCACCAAATCCTATAACAGACGTGCCCTTGGCAGGTTGCTCAAACAGGTTCAGAAAGGCGACCTAATTATCTGCGCCGAACTTTCACGCCTGGGTCGTAACCTCTTTATGATCATGGAGATACTGAACATCTGCATGAGCAAGGAGTGCCGTGTCTGGACAGTGAAGGACAACTATCGTCTTGGCGAGGACATCCAGTCGAAGGTGCTTGCCTTTGCTTTCGGTCTCTCTGCGGAGATAGAGCGTAACCTCATCTCACAGCGTACTAAGGAAGCGCTGGCTCGCAAGCGTCAGGAGGGAGTACATATAGGGCGTATCAAGGGGAAGAAGTTGCCGATAGAGCAGTACAAGCTCTACCCCAAGCGCCATTTGATCAGTCGTTGGATTCAACAAGGTGTAAGCAAGCGTGAGATAGCTCGCCGCCTCAGGATAGCACCAGCCACGCTCCGCCGCTTTCTACGCTGCTACAAAGTCCCCTTTTAAGGGAGATTTAGAAGGTCCTACAAAGTCTCCCTTTAAGGGAGATTGAGAGGGACGTATTAATGGCAATTAATAGAGAACCCTCCGTTAAAGACCGTATAAAGAACCATTAAACTCTTTGCAAAAGGTACTGCTATTTTTTTTGAAATATGCAAATGAATACTAAATGTTAATGTAGCAAATGAAGCAAATGTAGCATTTGTTATGGCTGGGAAAATACAACATTTGCTACATTTGCTACATTTGCTACATTGCCATTTAGTATTGATATGCACCTCGGTTAGGTCTCGGTAAGGACCTTATGGTGGGATGTAACAAATAAGGTGGGGTTGAAAATGGGGTAGTTGGAGGGAAAAACGGGGTACTTTTCGCGCAAAGTACCCCTATTTTTTCGTTAAAAAGTATTAATTTTTGGGGGATATAGGGGTTACTCTAATTATTATATATTATATATATAATAATTTAATATTTATGGGTAGGGTTACTCATTTTCTATGTAGCAAATGTAACAAATGTAGCAAGTGTTATTTGCCGCATTTTGCGGCGGAGTTTCTCACGCAAAAGCGGTACTTTTGCATCAGAGTCTAATTTCCTCCTGCGCTCCAAAATGCCTACCATGCTTATCTACGCCAAAATAGCCGCCGAATACAGCATCTCCGAAGACCGCGTGCGGCAAATCATACGCTCAAAAGACCCTCCCTGCCCCTCCCTTAAAGGGAGGGAGAAAAAGACCCTCTATATCTCCCTAAAAAGACTTTGTAGCAAGCGAGCGGTGGAGTTGGCTACCACCCGGGCTTTATTCAGCAGGCGGGGACGCCTGCGCACCCGGACGTGCCCGGGCGTTATTCCGGCAGCATGACTACCTCGAGGATGTTGCCCGAGGCGGTGAGACGTTGGAGCATCTGCTGCACGCCCGCACAGCGGGCGCATAGTCGGTCAGATAGTTGATACCACGCAGATAGTAGCGCGGCAGGATAGTGCCGTCCCAGTAGCCGTTCTTCTCTAAGTTCTCCTCATAGTCTTTGAGCATGGACTCTTTGGACTTGTGCAAGTCGTCTGCCAAGGGTCCGTCTTTGAGGATGGTCTGCACCTCCTCGTGAATCACCTGCATGAGTCGCTCCTGCTTCTCGGGGTCGGTGTCGAAGAGCATGTAGAGTTGCGCCTCGTGGTCGGGGGTACGGCTGATATAGCCTCCAACGCCCACACCGTATGAGCCTCCTTCCCGCTCGCGGATTGACTCCAAGTAACGGATGTCCAGTACGCGCCCGATGGTGTTCATATTCAGGTTGTTCGCCAATGTG
>CAMFEN010000089.1 GCA_945949375.1 uncultured Bacteroidales bacterium
GACCCATTGCCGCATGACGATGCATCCGTGGATGGTGGACTGCGACCAGTTTGACCCATGTTGGATAGAGACGGTAGAGGTCAGCGAGGAACAGTGGCAGGAAATGCTTGCGGCTGTGAAGAAGAAGGCTCGTCGTCAAAGGAAACTCTATCCGGAGGAGCATGAGGAGATTCATGAAGTCGGATGCGAATGGACACGCAGCAAAGGGCGTTGGAATGCCGACAAGTCGGCAAATGTAGTAATAAACCATTATCGAGAAAGAGACTAATATGATAGCAAGATTTTGTATTCAAGAGAAGACCGGCGTGAGCACGGCAATTCCGTGCTCTCTGGAGAAATTCAACGAAATGCTCGATAGCGAGCGAGTAAAAACCATCTGCGCACGTATCGCCAAAACAATCGATGACGAGCAGCGCAGTAAACTCAAACGACAGCTGCCTGGATTCTGCTGGCATGCACAACGATTTGAGGACGACAAGCGTAAAGCGACCGGTGCGGTGCCAAGTGGACTCGCCATGCTGGATGTGGATCATGTTGCCGATCCCCATGCATGGTTCTCGGCGTGGTATAAGCCAGAGTACGATGCTTGGCTGAAGGAGAAGCGTGTAGCGTATATTGGCATCACGCCGAGCACGAAAGGACTGCGCATTGTAGGCGAGATGCAGGACGGTGAGACGATTCCGGAGGCGCAGGCACGTATTGCGCAGGAGTTCAATATAGAGAACTATGATGCTGTCACCAAGGACTATGCCCGACTAAGTTTTGTCAGTCCGAGAGAGTATGTGCTGTATATGGATGAGCAGGTGCTGTTCTTCCAGAGCGAGGAAGAAGCAGAACACCATGCCAATAATGGCGCGGAAGTACACAAAGAACCGGCAGCTCCGGAGATTCCAGACCGCAATGCTAATCCGGAGTGGGACGCCGCCTTAAAAGGCGACGCACAAATAGCCGGAGCGGAAGAACTATGCTTCAAAGGAATCCCCTACTCTGAGATTGTGGATCAGTTGATGACATCTATTGGTAGCAATGGCGGAGCCGTTCAGGGAGAGCGAAACACCGTATATTTCTCGCTGGCGAACTACATGCGATACATCTGCGACTTCGATGCAGCGTTGATGCTACGTGTATTGCCGGACTTTGGGCTGGCAGTCGAGGAACGAAAGCAGGCTATCAATTCCGCTATTGGCAGACCGAGAAAAGCCAGTTTTCCAGGGATACTACAGGCCGCTATCGCGATGTGTGAGCGTGAATACTGTAGCGACGGTGTGCTGAAGGAGCGTGCTTCTGAAATGGCTATGCCGGCGTTGCCGAAGTTGTTACAGATTATTTGTCGCCGACTGCCGGAGGAGTATCGACCGGCGATGGTGATTGCCAGTTTGCCGGTATTGGGAACACTCGCCACAAGGATTCGATTTGAGTATCTGGACAGACAGGTGCAAAGTCTCTCGTTCTTTAGTTGTATCACGGCTCCGGCGGCGAGCGGTAAGAGTTTTATCCGCAAGCCGATTGACCTGCTGCTGACTCCCATCAACGAGCAGGACCAGATTGAAAGGGAGAAAGAGCAAGCCTACAAGGAGGCGCTGCGTGCCAGCAAAAACAGTAAGAACCAACCGCGAGATCCGAGAGCATGTCCGCGAAATAACGGTGTGGCGATAAGTATTGCGAAGCTGCTGCAATTGCTGACCTATAGCGAGGGGAAACACCTGATTGGTATCGGTGAAGAAATGGATACCTTAGTTAAAAGCGAGCGCGCGGGCGTGTGGAGCCAGAAGTCGGATATTTATCGACTGGCTTTTGATAACGCCGAATATGGCCAAGCGTATATGAGCGATGCAAGTTTCTCTGCGCACATCGCTGTCTATTACAACCTGCTGATGACCGGTACGCCCAATTCGATGAAACGATTCTTTAAGGATTTGGAGAACGGTTTGGCAACGCGTGTTTGCTTTGCGCAACTGCCGGATACGAGTTTCAGTGAGATACCGGTGTTTGCTCCCTACTCTGATGCGGAGCGCGAAGAGATTATCCGTTGGGCACGAGTGCTGGACACGGAGCAAGGCATGGTGAGTTGTCCGCAAGTGGGCAAAGTGATTGGTGAGTGGCTGGAGGCGAAAAGGCAACAGGCGATTGATGCCGATAGTCATGCCGCTGATACGCTGCGACGTCGATCTGCTGTGATTGGTTTTCGCGCCGGGATGCTGTGCTGGTTGCTGGAAGGACATAAGTGGACGAAGACGGTTGGCGAGTTTGCCGAATGGGTTGCTGAGTATGTATTCAGAAACCAGATGGAACTCTGGGGCGAGCAGATGGAACAAGAGCTGACCTCGAATCTGGAAGTGAGCACAGAACGCGGCGCTGCCAGTTCGTTGTTGGATTTGCTTGGCAAGGAGTTCACGACCGGTGACCTGATTAAGCTGCGAGCCAAGAAAGGTCAGAGCGTCAAGAACAGCGCGGTTGGTATGGTGCTGAACCGCTGGAAGAAAACGGGCAGGATTGAGAAGATAGGTGAGGGTAAGTGGAGGAAACTATAGCCGAGCCCTCTCTCCTTTGGCGAGGGAGCAAAAAACGGAGCGACCGATTGTGTCGCTCCGTTGATTTTATATTTTCACACTTTCACAAATTCACACATTTGTGTGGGAGGAATTGGCTACATTTGACAACTCCACATTGTATCCCGACAAGGATACTTCACTGCCAAACTGCAGATCGATTGGTCTATGACTGTAGCGACTCAGCGCCACCTTCGACCGAGGCGACCAAGTGAACTTGACGATACGAGGGTAAAGACTACCCTACTCCTCTTTTTTCTGATACTTCTCATCCAATGCACGGATAGCTTCTGCTACCTTTGAGTACGGTTGGTCGGACTCGACCGTCCGTAACGAGAGTGTCATAGCTCTCGTCAACCGCTCCTCCTGCAGCAAGGTCTTCACCCAAGCATCCTTCTCCAAATAGGTGCTTTTTTTCTCATATCCCGGCAGGAAATGCACCAGATCCTTAATCACCTCTTTGGAAGTTCGGTACTGACGAGTCGTATTCCGAAAGTGCATCAGGAACCAAAACTCAATGCAGGGCATACTACCACACAGAATTACATTCTCGTTATCCACATATTTCTTCTCAAAATCTGCCAATAGCCTCCTCTGTTCTTCATTCCAACGGGTCACATCTTTATCATAGACACAGATGGCTTTCGCCCCTCCTGCCAGCACGTCCGTAACGAGTTTGTTCATGTCGTACGCATTGTCCGATCCGAAGAAGCGAGGCTTCAAATCCAGCTTGTAGCCTTTAAGGGTACGCAAATGCTTCAGGTAGCATTTCTCTGTAAGACCCGCCCCGATGCCTACCGGCATGGGGACGCGCAATTGCTTAGTTTCCAGTTTACGTGCCATACTTATTCTATATTGGGTTTGGCACCAAAGCGACCACTTCGGTATGAACGTTGGAACGAACTGATCTTGCTGAGACCATTAAACTCTACCAACGAATACAAATCAGTAGCCCCATCTTCCTGTTTTTCCGTGAACCAGATCATATCCTTACGAAGCAAGTCATTCACAGAGTCCAACAATTCATCATAATGGGTAGTTACCACCAATTGCGCACGACTATTGGTCTCAAAGAAGTACTCCAAAATATGCTCTATCAAATCCGGATGCAACGAAGACTCTATTTCATCTATCGGCAATACCGCATTTTGCTTCTCCGCATTATAGATAGCTGTCTCGATGCCTAAGGTGCGTCTTGTTCCACGACTCTGTAATTGCCCCGGCAGCGAATAAACTTCCGTACCACGCTCATTGGTTACGGTGTGCCGGAAGTCTGTACTCATACGAATGGAAAGCTGTTTTTGCTCCTCATCAGATAATCCTCCATTTTGCGACAAGAAGCTTATCAAGGTTTCCGGCATATCGCTTTGCTCTTGTTTGGTGTCAAACCCAACAATATTGAAGTCCGCACCATGCACAAACTGCAACAGATGAGCCTTTATTTCTTTGCTCTTTTGCATTTGACGGGTCGCATATCCAAACAGATGTGTATCGGGAGAAACCATATTCATAATCCCTCTTCTCAACCAATCACGCGCTTCATCAATTAGCGGTATCGCCACATTCACCTGCTGCCGTGCAGCAAAAAAAGACATATTCTTTAGACACTTCAACTGCAACTCCTCTTGCGCCACAGCACTTAATTTCACCACGGTTGAATTTAGGCGAACTACCGCTCTCCCCCCCTCCATCATGCGTTGGAACAACATCGTAGGTTGCACCGTCTTGTAGTATGATAGTTTTTCCTCCAACACGCAGTCTTTGTTCATCTTCAACTCATACCAATAGCGCACATCATTGACATAGAAACGCAACGAGAACTCCGTAGGTTCAGTAGGGGTAGCCACATCAAAGCGAAACGGAATCACGCCTGTGCTCTCCTCCATGTCCTTCGGTTTATGAAATATGAAGTCAGCCAAGAAAGAAATGGCATTCAGCAGATTCGACTTACCGCTGGCATTCGCGCCATAAATTAAGGCAAACCGCAGCAAGTTCTTCCCATCCGGCATCGTCACATAGTGAGTGCCCGCTCCCATATCGTCCATGGTAGCCTCAAAACTCAGGCAGACCTCATTCTTGAACGACAGGAAATTCTTGACTTTCAGTTCTTCTAACATAGGTGTTTGGCAATATTTTTTTCAAATTCGGTGCAAAGGTACTCTTTTTTTCTGAAATACACAAGAGAATGGTAGAAAATCTGTATTTTATTCTCAGTTTTGGCATATTTTTGTCTAATTTCAAAAATAGAACTGCCATTTTGTCATATTCTAAATAAAAAAACATGCCTAAATCCCCCGTTATTATCCGCTTTGAGATATTGGCATAGAATTTGACCATTCCACATTGTATCCGGACAAGGGTACTTCACTGCCACACTGCAGATCGATTGGCCTATGACTGTAGCGCCTCAGTGAAACAAGTCAAACAATTTAATGGTCAAGAAAGGAGGAAAAGACTATGGCAGTCAATCGACCCTATGGTGATGGACATCGAATCGGTGCAGTCAGACGCAGGAGTCAGGTTCTGAATCCCATTACAGGACTCTATGTCAAGCGGGATACAGATACCGGCAGATTCATGGATGTCAAAATGGATGGTACACCATTCAAGGGCGTTCGTAAAGAATAATGCCCACGAGACTGTCTAACAAGTTAAGTTAGTCAGTCTCTTTTTGTATGTGAATAGCTTATCAGGTGCAAAAATCACCATAAAAGCCCTTTGTTTTGTTCCCAAACGCCTGAAATGAAACCCCGCCCCCTTCCCGTCCCCGTCCCGACTTGTCGGGATAAACTAAGCGGGGCGGGGAGTTGCATCGTATTTAACGTGAGTTCGATATAAGCACTTGCTATTAATGTATTGATAAACAGCAA
>CAMFEN010000090.1 GCA_945949375.1 uncultured Bacteroidales bacterium
CGCTCTATATTGTGCTGGGAGGCACAGGCGCCACCCCCCTTCCCGTCGGCTCTGTCGATATGGCGGCGTTCAACAACGGGTCTGGCAGCGGAGCCTACTTGAAAACACCCGACCAATGGGGAGCAATGGTCTATGCGTCGCTGAAAAACGATTGCCAAGTGGATATTCGTATCTGTAGAAATGAGAAAAAAGAGATTGTTTGCCAACTGAATAACAAGTCGGAGCAAGAATTGGCATGCAATTTGTACGTATGGCTCACGGAGGATAGTGTCGTCAGCGCACAATACTTCCCCGACGGTCCGATTAACAACTATATGCGCAACCACCTCCTGCGCGATGCCATCTCCTCGCCTAACGGCGAGCCGCTGACCTTGCCCGCAGAAGAGAATGTAACCCACACCTTCCTATATACCTTGCCCGACAAAGTGGTGCCCGAAAACTGCCATATCGTAGCAGCAATATACGCTAATGGCGAAATCATACAAGCCGCACAAACAGAAATTCACTAACTAAAACTCAATAAAAAGATATGAAAAAGATTTTCTTATTTATCGCTACATTGTTGCTTTCTACTGCTACCCAAGCTGCATTGCATGTGTATGCTTTCCCCATCGACTCCACGCTGACCGAAGACACTTACATGAAGTTTGATGAGTTTGAAGTGGACAAGGTTGGGGAGGCAAGTGCAGAACTAAAACTTCGCGTTTACTCCGACACTACAACACATATCACCGTTTCTATCAAACGTTCCGCTCTACTATTTTTAGACAATTACTGCTCAGGGCAAATTTGCATGGGTTCCAATGAGGAACTCGAACAAGTAATCGAATACGACATTGCCGATGTACAACAAAGGGATGTCTATATCCACTGCTATCCTTACGAAGAGGGAACAGAGACCATCTCCTACACTTTCTCCGACGGCATCAATCCGGAAATCACCCTCACCGTTGAGTTTGTTTATCAAGCCACTGCGCTCGAACAAACGCATTGCAACCCCACAGCAAAAGGTATCTACACAGTCCTCGGGCAGCGCGTGCTGGCAACAAGCATCGACGAGCTACCCAAAGGTATCTATATCGTAAACGGCAAAAAAGTAGTTAAACAATAATCCCCATCCATAGTATGAAAAAGACGATTCTTCCCCTTCTGATGCTTGTAAGCATCTCCTTATATACCTTCGCAGAGGACTCCATACCTGCCTCTTTTCCACGCAAGTTCTTGATGGAGCAATTCACAGGTAAAACTTGTGGCAACTGCCCCAATGGTGTAATCTCCATCAATAAGTTCTTACAGCTCAATCCTGATAAATACATTTGGGTTGCACATCACACGTATACTCCGGATCCGCTTCTTATCAGTGATAGCCGTAAAATAGCCAGTGCCATAGGGGTTTCCGGCGCTCCTTTTGTTTCCATCAATCGTAACTATCAACTATTAGGCTCACAGAAAAAACGTTTTTTTCACCCTGCCTATATGTTAGAAGAGTCTTTCCAATTATTGGATGCTGCTACCTCTCCGGTCTCCGTCGTAATTGACCATGAATACAACCCCGAGACACGCAAACTCAGCATCACCGTCCACGGACAAGTGGCAGACACCAACATCAGCAAGATTAAACTCTCTGCCCTTATAAAAGAAAACGCATTGGCAGGACAACAAGCAGATTATTATTTCGCATGGGATGGAGCATGGAGTGAGTATCTCCACATGGCATCTCCGCGTGCCTTCTTTAGTGCGGCACTCGGCGATGAGGTTGCTGTTACCAACCAAACCTATTCCAAAACATACACTGCTGAAGTGGATAGCACATGGGTAGATACCAATTGCACCATCGTCGCCTTTGCTGCAAATATCAATGCAGACGGCAAAGACGTGTACAACGCAGAGGAAGTGCCCCTTGTAGAAGGCACCACCGGCGGCAACGACTGTATCTCTTACGGTATCACGCAAAATGCAGCACCCAACTCCACCCTCGTCTTCCCGCAGATTTTATTACAACAGCATGCAACGGATAGTATCCTCCAACTATGGTTGCTTTCCAATCAAAATATGCGAGCCAATGCCTCTGAGGCAATTGCACTCCCGTTCTCTTGCTTAATGTAGTTACTACCGAACCGCAACTCCAACCGGGCACATATCCTATCCTCGACGATATGTCCTACGGCTCTACTATCGCCGGATTCCGTGCAGATACAGCAGGTACGTTGGGAGGGTCATTGCTGATTTATGCATCAACGCAGTATCTGCAAAGTTATCAGATAGTCCCTGGGGCAATGTGGCGCTTGCAATCCGGCACAGTAACCGTGGACAAGGACGGCTTCATGTCTGTCAAGGCTACCACCTACAACGGCGCACAAATAGATTGTACATGCACCGCCTCCACGCTTACTGCCCTTGAGCAAGTGAAGCCCGAGATTGAGAACAACACAATCTACAACATCCTCGGACAGCCCTTCGACCAAGACCCTACCCAACTGCCACAAGGCGTCTATATCCAAAATGGCAGAAAGTTTATCAAACAATAACTCCCTCCGGCGCCTGCTGTCTGAATGCACAGACGAACTCCCCTCCTGCCCCGCTTGCGGGGAGAGGTTAGAGGGTATTAAGGAAAAAGCAAAATTACCGCTTTCATGGAGGAAGTCTCCATGTTACACAAAACAAACTACAAAAATTATTCTCCTATTAGCATATAACAAATTAACTTTTATGCGTATGAAAAAGATTTCAACTATCTCGCTATTGCTACTATTTGCAATAGTAACCTTTGCTACAGAAGCAATTCCAACCTCTTTCCCGAGAAAACACCTCATTGAGCATTTCACCGGCGAAGCATGCGGCTATTGCCCTTATGGTATGGAAAGCATCGAAGAGTATGTAACGAATAATCCTAACTGTGTATGGGTGAGCCACCATGCAGGCTATGCAGATGATAGTTTCACCATCGCAGGTAGCAAGACCTTGGTTTCTACATTTGGTGTAACCGGAGCCCCCTCTGTCATACTTGATCGTACTGCGCAAACGTATGTAGATCAAAGCACAGGCAAAAAAACATCTACATTAGTTATTCACCCTGCTTACCTCAGCGAATTGCTTTCCGATCCGGTTGATACGACATACGCCTCCGTAGCAATTCAACACAAATTCGATGCAGCCTCACGCACTTTGAATGTAGAGGTAGATGGCTTGGTGGCAGACACTACCGTTAAAGAACTTATGCTCACCGTTCTTATCAAGGAAAACGGACTGATTAGCAAACAATCTGACTACCTCTACTCTTGGGATGGATGGACGGAATTCCGCCATAACAAAGTAGTTCGCACTTTCCTTACTGCCACCTTGGGAGACAAAGTAACCGTTAATAACCAGCATTATACGGCATCTTTCTCTACTACTCTGAATGCCAACTGGAAAGCAGATAGTTGCGTACTCGTAGCCTACATTACACCAAAGACTAATCAGCCTGCCATCAACGCTGAGCAAACACCGATCATAGAAGGTACTACCGGGGGTGAAGAACTGAAGTCGGAAGGTATTACAATGAAAGAAGTACCCGCTACTTTCCCCGAAGTGGGTGCTCCTGTTACCGATGTCGTATTTAATCAAATCTACACGGAGGCAGGCACATTAAACAATGGGGTACCTTATTTGGGAATACAACTACTTAGTACTTCCACGGTTTCTTATCAAGGTTACAAAGAATATCCCTTGGCTATCCTATACCTGATAGGCTATAGCAAACTGACGGCAGGCACCTATCCTTTGGAATACACCTTCAAAGCAAATACCGCCATTTCCGGCGAGAAATTCGAAGAAGAATTTGCCCTTGATGGCTCTATGCTGTATTATGCATATTCCGACGGACAATATCTCTACCCCGATGCCCAATGGCTCTTGCACGAAGGGACCATTACAGTAGGCACTAACGGAAGTATTGTTATCAATGCCACCACACTCAACGGATCTCCATTCAAAGGCACTTACGGGAAATCTACTGCTATAGAGAGTGTGGAGTCTGCTTCCAAAGCAACCTCACAAAAAGAGATTCGTAATGGGCAACTCATCCTTATCAATGCCGATGGCAAAGAGTTCAACGTATTGGGAACTCGAATTAAATGATCTATAATAAATACCAAGAATGTCTAACAAAGCAGTTGTATAATCCCATAACGCTTTGTTAGGCATTCTTTCCTTTTGGAGAACTTGATACTTGATACTTGATACTCGATTCTTGAAACTTCTATGGCAAATCACATCCTTATCGTGGACGACGAAGAAGACATCTGCCAGATTCTCTCTTACAGTCTCCAAGCCGCCGGCTACCAAACCTCTGTAGCCCACTCTGCCGAGGACGCGCTTGCCCTCATTGAGCAATCCGCTCCCGACTTGCTTCTGCTTGACATCATGATGGAGGGCTTGTCTGGTACCGACCTAGCGAAACTGCTACAAGAGCGCAATCTGCTCACTTTCCCTATCATCTTCCTCACTGCCCTCACAAGCGAGTCGGATGTGCTCAAAGGCTTCCAATTAGGCGCAGATGATTATATCACAAAGCCTTTTCATCTTACCGAGGTACTTGCCCGCGTGAAAGCCATCCTTCGCCGAACACAAAAAGCCACCATCCACACCTCTCCACAATCACCATCCGTTTCCTCACTTATCACCTACGAGGAAATCACTATCAACCTTACAGACAAGACACTCACTATCCACGGCGAAAACATCCCTACCACACGCAAGGAACTTGAACTACTTTCATTCTTGCTTCTGCATCCCTTGCAAATGTTCAGTCGCCAACAACTCCTTGATGCAGTTTGGAAAGGCGAGAGCTATGTCTTAGAGCGCACTGTGGATGTACATATCACCCACCTCCGCAAGAAACTCGGCTCCTACGCCGACCGACTGCAAACAAAATCAGGCTACGGCTACATCTGGCGAGCCTAAAAACACTTGAAACTTGCTACTTGAAACTACTAAAACCACAAAACATCCATGACCACAACCCTCATTATTATCATTGCCGCAGTAGTGGCATTAAGCATCCTCCTCTTCATCGTCTATCGCCAATGGACAGAGCATCGCGTGATGAAAGCGCGTGAGCAACAGCGTTTGGAACTGACGCAAAACATCTCCCACGAGCTGAAGACCCCCGTAGCAAGCATCCTTGGCTCTTTGGAGACTATCCTTCTCCACCCCGATATGAAGCCCGAAGAACAACACGAGTTCTTGGAACGCGCCTATCAGCAAGCAGGGCGCCTGAGCAATCTCGTGGAGGACATTGCTATGCTCAACAAACTGGAACTCAAAGAGCAACTCTACGACCGCTTGGAGGTCGAACTCTCATCGGTAGTGAAGAATGTGGTGGAGGATGTGGCTTCGCGAGTGAAAGAA
>CAMFEN010000091.1 GCA_945949375.1 uncultured Bacteroidales bacterium
GAAGCAGACATCTTCTAACTCGTGATTTATTCTCCATGTAATGACCGTTAGTTCTTCTATAATGTCTTGTTGATTTCTCCATTAAATCATATAAAGAACCATTAAAACATTATCTTTTAATGAACTTTTAATGGGCTTTAATGGAGTTGTAAAATGAAGAATAATTAATGGTCATTAATGGAGGTATCCAACTACTATGACCAACAAGCAGCGATATACCGAGTGGGCAGCCACCCAAGAATACCTTCCGCTCACCATGCAACCATGGTGGATGGAGGCGGTATGCGCGGGTAAAGAGTGGGATGTTCTCTTGGCGGAGAACGACCAAGGCGAGATTATGGGTGCCATGCCCTATCTCATTCGTAAACGCTTGTGGATGCGCTATATTGTCATGCCCCAGCAGACGCAGATAGGCGGCATTTGGGTTGGGCAGCAGTACACCGACGATCAATGGCAGGTGGCAGAAATCTGCCGCATGCTCGCTGAACAGTTAGACAACCTCAAGCTCGCTTACTACTATCAGCAGTACGCCCCCAAGTCCCTCTGCGTAGAGCCCATGCAGGCGCTTGGCTTCAAGGCGCGCGAGCGTGTTACCTACCGCATCAACGACCTCAGCGACCTCAACGCACTTATCAGCCGCTTTTCCAAGAACAAGAAGCGCCAACTCCAGAAAGCCCTCTCCCTGCATGTAGACTACAGCATGTCCCACGAGGACTTTTATCGTTTCCATGCCGCTTGTATGGCGGAGCAACGCAAGGCGATAACCTATTCCCGCGAGTTCTTTCTTGTCCTCGAGCGCAAACTCCGCCGCCTCAACCAGTGCGCCATCATCGCCATCAAGGATGCCGACAACCATACTCACGCCGCCGCTTTCCTTGCATGGGATAACAAACTGATGTACTACCTCATACCCTGCTACTCGTTGGAGTTTAAGAGCTCCGGTGCCGGTGCATTACTCGTATTAGAATCCATCAAACTGGCGCGTGAGAAGCAAGTCCATTTCGATTTCGAAGGCTCCATGGTGCGCTCCATTGCTAACCACTATAAACAGTTCGGTTCCGAGCCTTATAAGTACTATAGTGTAGAGAAATACTACCACCCCATCTTCCGCCTCGCGCTATTCTTCAATCACCTCCGCAACCTACGATATCGGTTGCAATAATTGCCATGAAAGTCCTTTTCCTTGCCGCTTGGTACCCTACGCCCCGAGACGCGATGGCAGGGCTTTTTGTGCAAAAGCATGCCGAAGCGCTACGCCTACAAGGAGCAGATGTAAGAGTGCTGTATTATGAAAGTACAGGCGTACAATGGTTGCGGGATATGTGGCAGGGATGGCAACACTTGCACAAGGAATGGGGATTACCCGATGTAGTACAAATGAATGTGCTGGACAAAAACGGGCTTTTGGCACTCTATCTCAAACACCATTACCATATTCCCTATTTCATTATTGAACATTGGTCAGGCTATCTTCCCGCCAACTTCGCTTTTCGTGGTGGTTGGCACGGACGGATTATGATATATATAGCAAAGCATGCAAATGGTATAATGCCGGTAAGCAATGTTTTGAAAAATGCAATGCAGACTTGCGAAATAGAGAATGCACATTGGCAGAAAATCAACAATGTAGTGGACGATTTCTTTTACCAACCCTATGTAAAAGAACCGCGTACTAAGAAACGCTTGCTCCATGTCAGTTGCTTTGATGAGAAAGCCAAAAACATCAAAGGACTATTGCGTGCCACTCGAAAAGTAGCGGAAAAACGGCAAGATTTTGAATTAGTATTGGTGGGAACAGGAGTTGATTTCATAGAGGATAAAGCCTATGCGGATTCGCTCCAATTTCCCAATGGAATGCTTGTTTTTACAGGCGAACTAACACCTGAACAAGTTTGCCGATGGATGCAACAATCAGATGCATTCGTCCTCTTTTCAAGATATGAAACAGCGGGTGTTGTATTGGCAGAATGTTTAGCAGTAGGATTGCCAATAATAGGTTCTAATGCGGGAGCAATACCGGAGGTAGTAAATTCTCAAACAGGCATGCTCATTCCGTCCGAAGATGAGGACGCTCTTGCAAATGCCATCTCCTTTATGCTTGACCATTACCAAGAATACGACACCGCACTCATTCGCGAACACGGCAAGCAATACTCCTTCGCCACAGTAGGAAAACAATTGATTAACTTATATGGGAATCGTATTTCTTAACCAATGAATATAGCCATAAGTACTGTGCAAGTATCGCTATCGCACTACAAATAGCATATCCGACAACGGCTACATAGAAGCGATTAGTCAAAACACCAGCCAATACGCCGATGGCGCGTAAAACGGCAATCAGTATCTCAAACCACAGTCCAATACGTTGTTTTGCAAACACATCCGATAAAAAACAAACACTTGCTGTGAGTAGGCTGCAGCATAACCATGGAAGCATCCATCGAATATATTCACCGGTTATTTCCCAGTCTTTTCCTAATAGATAGTGGCATATATCAGGTAAAAAGAAATATAATATCAAAAATACGGGAATAGCGAATGCTAAGATTATATAAGTAAAGCGAACAAAAATGCTGCCTATTGGTTGTTTGTTGTTTACCTTATCAGTGATGTTTTGAAATAATACTTGGTATAGTGCCTTACTAATCATACTGATAGGAGAAAAAGCCAAGATAATTGCCATGCTCCAAAAACCTACTTCTCTTGTTCCAAATATAGGAGTAAGCAATAGCACAGGCAACTGACTCGCAACCATATTGATAATACTGCGTGGTAAAGAATATAAAGGAAAATTCTGGTATTGCATAAATAATGCTTTCCATCCCTTTCTTGTAGTAGAGAATAAATATCGTATATGTTTCTTCCATGCTAAAGCCAAACTAATGAGCATAGAGAGCATAGGAGCAAAAACGATGCTGAGTATCATTCCCCCTTGCAAATAGCCGATTGTTCCCAATTCCAATTTCCCAGAGGCAGATATAATGCTTTGCCCCACTTGATAGCCGCTGATGCGAGTGTAGGCTTTCCTCCTTATATACCAATAGTTCAGTATATTCCATAATCCCATTGCAAGCACAAAGAGAGGCATTAACCAATACCAGTTGGCTAATTCGGGTGTATTAAATAAATGAGCAATAGGTTTGGAAAAGGGGACACTCAAGAGCACTATCCCCGTGGTGATGAGCAGCAGGAACCCGCATATATGCACCAATCCGCGCGCGTCCTCATCCTTTTTCGGAAGAACAATAGCATACTGATACTCTGCGGTGGAAAGAAGAACCAGCACCCCGCCGATACTTAGAAATAAGTTTAGTAAACCAAAGTCTTCGGGGCTGTAAAGACGCGTCAAGATAGGATAGACCAATAGCCCTATCGCTTGAGCAATTACATTTGCAGAAAGCAATTTAGCAGAGTTACGTACCAACTCAGAGCGGGCTATTTTCCGTATTCGTTCCTTCATTTTCGCCTGCAAAGGTAGTGCTTTTTTGCGGATTTTCCAACTAAAACAAGAAAAAATCACAAAAAAAGCAAGAAATGTTTGTATTATTCAGAAAAAAGCAGTAAATTTGCAACCGTTTTTGAGGAAACCCCAATTCACACTTCAAACAGCGAAGCGGTCAATTCTGACAAGTCGGGACTAACCTCTAACAGCGAAACGAACATTCGTAAAATCTAATAACTAACACAATATGCAACTCAAAAAGTCACAAAAAGCCAGTCTGGAAGACAAGAAAGTAGTCTATGTCTTGATGGGTTTTGTCTTCGTCTTGAGCCTTTGCTATGTAGCGTTGGAGTGGACGGAGAAAGAAGTAACGAAGTATGAGGTGGCAGATATGGAGTTCACTTTCGAGGAGGAAGTAGAAATCCAGCAGACCACTCAGGAAACCACTCCTCCTCCCCCGCCGCCCCCTGTACAAGAGGTTGAGGTGCTCAACGTAGTGGAAGACGATGTGGAGACCGAGTCTATCGAAATCAATACCGAGGACGATAAAGACGTGGAAGTAGTGATTGCCGCACCTGTAGAGGCTCCCGTAGAGGAAGAGGAAGAAGAGGTTGTATTCGTGGTAGTAGAGACTATGCCGGAGTTCCCTGGCGGACAACAGGCTCTCTTCAAATACCTCAGCGAGAACGTGAAGTACCCCGTTATTGCGCAAGAGAACGGTATCCAGGGCCGTGTGATTTGCCAGTTTGTGGTGAACAAAGACGGTTCTATTGTGGAAGTTGAGGTAGTTCGTTCCGGCGGAGATGCTTCGCTTGATAAAGAGGCGGTTCGTGTCATCAAGTCCATGCCGAAGTGGAAACCCGGTAAGCAGCGTGGAAAAGCAGTACGCGTGAAATATACCGTACCCGTTAACTTCCGCCTGCAATAAGACGAGAACGAGATTAAGGCGGGCAGTTGCTGAATAAACAAAGAGCGATGCGCTCTCAAAGTATACAGAACCACCAATGCCCTCTTAGTCCATAATTCATAATTCTTAATTTAACATTGTTGCTCTCTCAACGAGACATAGCATATTGCAAGGGTGTCGGTACGAATCGTGCCGACACCCTTCGTAAAGAGCTGGGGGTAACCACGGCGCTGGATATGCTGCGGCAGTATCCTTACAAGTATATTGACCGCAGCCGCTTCTACAAGATTACGGAGATAGAAGACGAAGACACCTATGTGCAAATCATCGGCGAAGTAACCGAATGGCATACCATCGGGACGGGTAAAGGGGCGCGCCTGAGTGCTACATTCTCAGACGGCAGCCATATCATTGAGTTGGTTTGGTTCCAGGGAATTCAGTATATCAAACTTCAAAAGGGGGTAAAATATCTTCTTTTCGGCAAGCCATCCCGCTTTAACCACCTATTCAACTTCGTTCACCCCGAGCTCACGCTGTGGGAAAAGGTAACGCCCGAGATGACACAAGGGCAGGAACCCTACTACAACACCTCGGAGACGATGAAGAAAAAGGGGCTGAACTCTAAGGCAATGCGTACTATCATTGCCCATCTCATTCCAGACCTCGCCGCCGAAGGCGTGCAAGACACCATGGGAATCGATCTCCTGCAGCAGTATCATCTCATGTCGCTCACCCAAGCACTCATCAATGTGCATTTCCCAAAGGACAATACCGCCTTGCAGCGGGCGCGCGAGCGGCTGAAGTTCGAGGAACTGTTCTATATCCAATTGCAGATTCTAAGGCAGATGAAGCGCCGTGAGCAGAATCAAGGCTACGCCATGCCCATTGTCGGCAAGACTTTCAATGCCCTCTACCGTTCCCTGCCTTTCGACCTTACGAACGCCCAAAAACGCGTGATTCGTGAGATACAGACCGACCTCAAGTCCGGCAAGCAGATGAATCGCCTCTTGCAGGGCGATGTCGGTAGCGGAAAGACCC
>CAMFEN010000092.1 GCA_945949375.1 uncultured Bacteroidales bacterium
CTCATCGAAAATCAATGGCATGGAGGTGTATCTATAACCTCGCTATAACAAAAAAAAGGGAGTGTCATGCTATTTTTGACACACCCTCTTTGTGAACTTCTATAACTTCTATAGCAACTGTAACCTCTATATCCTCTATCCCCTTCTATTGAAGGCTCACCTTCAAGCATTTACAGCCCGAGGGATCAGAGCCGGATACTGGTGCCGGCAAATAAGCCCGCTCATACTCCACCGCCGCCAAGATAAACGCACCTAAAGCTTTTCCTTCTGTGTATCTGTCCGTAGGGGCAACATCGTAGCCCAACAAGTAATACGCAGCAGATCCTGTGCGGTATTTTGCGTCATCGCTCTGTCCTCCCAGTCCTGCGGAGCGGCAACAACTTATGATACCATACGGGTTACCATCCACATCCGTTTTTACGAATTGCTCTACAAACCCTTTGTAGGCTTTCTTAGCAGCCTCCTCATATTTGGAGTCTGTCAAATACCCTAAACGCTTGCCTTTTAACAAGACATCGGTAAAGATAGCCGTTGCGCTGGCTTCTAAATAGTTAGTAGCAGGTCCGGCTTTGATGAGCGTTTTCCCATCCTTGCGATAATAGTTATCAACACTGAAATCTCCTTTATACCCTAATAACTGATACCAACATCCTGTGGTCTCATCTTGTCTTTCCAAGAGCCCGTCCATGGCTTGCTGTAGGTAGCCTAAGAGTTTTGTATAGCGTGGGTCTGTTTTGGAAATGCCGGCCTTATCCATCTGCTCCAACACATCCACCAATGCTAAAACATACCAGCCTTCGGCTCTACCCCAATACTCGGCAGAGTGGTAGCACTCGCTGCCCGCTGTGTTGCTCAGCCCTTCCCAATGCGTGGAATAAGAAGTACTATTAGTACCCCCGTCTGCACAGAAAGCATGATATAGGAGTTTGTCCGTTAGATTCCAACAATAGTGCCACACGATGTCAAACTGCTTAACAATCAAGTCCCAATCGTCTTCTGTTGTGCCTGTGATGTTCTTCCCTTCTGCCACATATTGCGCAAGCAAAGCGGGTCCCATATACTGCCCGTCCAACCACAATTGATTGTGATACCCTGACTTGTGCCACCATCCGCCTGTTACATCGTATGTCTCACCATGCAAAGGCAGGGCAGCTGCATTGGAGATAGGTGTTTGCTCATTAGGATTTGTAGTGCCGCTCGTTGCCGTAATGCTATATTTGGTGTTATGTGCTTGTAGTCCTTGCAATGCTTTCGCTTTGGCTGTATTGCAATTAGCTACCGTATTGGCATTGACTGCGGAAAACTTCCCGGAAGCGGCTAATTCTCCCAGCAGGAAATATAGTTTCACGGCGTTGAGGTTATCCAAACTGCCACCGCCGGTTTCTATGCCACTGTAATACTTGTTACCATACCATTCCACGCTGTAGAACCATGGTTTAGCAAAACTTTGATCTTGGTAATAATCTACGGCTTCTATTACGGCTTTCGCTACCAATCCGGGGACATAGTCTATACTTTTTTTATCATGAGTAGCAGTTGCTTTAGAGGTGCCATCTTCGTTAAAAGTATTAAATCCTGTTTCTGTTGTGTTGCCGGAAAAGTTACCGATACAAGCATCAATAATAAGTTGCGAGTAGCGGGTGTTGGGGTCGAAAGTTACATCGCCGGCATAGGAGGTGATGGAGAAGTACAGAAAAAGAGAAGAAAAGAGAAGGGAGAGATGGTGTTTCATGGTATGCAAAGATATTTGATTAGTTTGCGCAAAGGTAGTGTTTTTTAGGTGAAATGGCAAATGGAATGTGATATTTGCCCAAAATGCGGCTATTTTTTACCCACTTGCGCGGGAAAATGGTATCAATGCCAACAATTTTGGCACATCTCGGGCTGTTGAGGTGCGTCTGCAGAGCCGTCCGTTTGTCGAGAAGAGGCATGGATAACCTGTCGACGGAAGTCGTCGGCTTGCTTGGAGCGGAAGAGGGTGGTGAGGGAGGCGTGGTGTATGTTGCCGTAGGGGTATTGGTGGGCTTTATCGTAGCAGCAGGGTAGGACATCACCATTGGTGGAGAGCACGCAACCTGCCCACAGACGGTAGCAGGGGGAGATACCCGTGAGCGTCTGCCATAGGCGCCGGAGCGGGTGCCGCTTCAGCCGATAAGTGCCGTCGGCGCACTGCTCGTAGCGACGGTCTCTGTCGCGAGCAGGCATTAGCGGGTTGCCGTATTGATAATCATAGAACTGTGCGGTCTTGAAGGTGAGGCGGTCGGCGCCGAGCAGGCGGTAGGTCTTGCGCATGAGCGCTTGCTCCCGCTCGTTGGAGCGGAGCAGGAGACATTGAAGTTCGATGATGGGGTAATCGCCCGAAATCAGGCGCTGGCGGTGGGCTATCTCCCGCTCTTCTCTTAGGTAGCGGATGGCGGCTCGTGCTTTCTCCACGCTACCGCCCTGCCGGTACGTTTCATAGGAAGCCTGCGAAAGTCCGTCCATCGAGATGATGATACGATGCAAGCCACTCATCACCAGCCGTTTAGCCATCGCTCGGTCAAGGGCTTGCGCATTGGTGGAGACGATGGTGTAGAGCCTTTGCTGAGCGGCTTCGTGTACCATCTCGGGTAGTCGTGGGTTGAGCAACGGCTCGCCTTGGAAGAAGAACTGGACGGTGTGGGCGTAGCGGAAGCTGTCGGCAAGCAGAGAGAGAGGATAGTTGGGGAAAGGGTTGCGAGGCGAAGTACCGGTGTCCCCATTGGGGTGCTTCTTGGCAATACCGACGGGGCACTGAGGGCAGGCGAGTTGGCAGATGTTGGAGGGCTCAATAGTAAGGAAGGTGGGGGAGTGCGAAATATGCACTATGCCGAAGAGGCTTAGTGCATAGTTCATCCAACACCGGAGTTGATTAGCTATTCGGGCAGGTGTCAGCAGCATGGAATCTTGTTCACTCTGCGCTCGTGGCGTCCGCCTTCGAAGTCGGTTTGGAAGAAAGTGGCAACGATGTCCAGCGCTTGGGGCACGGTGATGAAGTTTGCCGGCAAGCCGAGCACATTGGCGTTGTTATGCTGTCGTGCAAGTTGCGCAAGGCGCTTCTCCCAGCAGAGCGCAGCACGGATACCTTGGTGCTTGTTCGCTGTCATGCAGATACCGTTGCCCGTGGAGCAGATAACGATACCGAACTCATACGCACCTTTCTCCACAGCCTCTGCCAAGGGGTGGGCATAGTCGGGGTAGTCGCAACTCTCGTCGGAGAAGCAGCCGAAATCGTGTACTTTGGCGCCGTTGTCTTCAAGGAAGAGGCGCACTTGGTTCTTGAGCGCGAAGCCGGCATGGTCGCTGGCAAGGGCGATGGTTAGTTCACTAAAAGGTTTCATGGTTGTATGGGATTTACTCGTGGGTTATTTCGGGCGCGATGGTGCGCAGATAGGGCTCGGGGAAGGCGAGACGGTCGGGGTAGGCGGGCTCGCCATAAGGATTGCGTACGAATTGCCCATCCTCCACTTTGCGCTCCTGTCCGTCTATATACTTAGTTACTAAATAGATATACAGCCGTTGCCACTCCGTCATGGCATTGTCGGCTTGGGTGTCGCAGAAGTTGGTGAGGTAGTGCCTTACCTCTTGGTCGCTTGGAAGGGCTGCTACCTCGGAATCCACCAAGGCTATCTGCTCGTTGAAATGCTCCTCCAGCGCGGTCTGCACTGCCTTGATTTCGGGGAACATGCGGCTGTACTTGGTGTATGCCCAGTTGGCTACGAGGTTGAACGCCCACCATGCTGAGGTATGTGAGAAATTATACAAGTCGCCATTGCCCTCGGCGAAGCACTCGGGCACATGGTTGATACGGCAATAGATGGGTACATAGACACTGGTGGCAGCGTCGTCCACGCCAAACCAGAAGATACCGCCCGCTTTGGGGTCAGCATAGCCGCGCATCTGTGCTACGAAGGAGAAACCCGTCTGCTGAGTAGCGGTGGGGCGCTCGTACCAGTACTGTACGCTATCTACCTGAAAACCAAGTCCTCCGTAGCGCAGTTTGCTGCCCCACGGACCGGCGTCGGTGCCCTGCGTAATGTCGAGTGGTGTGCCTTCGTATTGGTCGCGCATGCAGTCTTTGATGTCTTGTGCCGACACTTTGCGGTTGGGCTTGATGAAGAGCGGCATGGGGGTGCCCGGGTCTTTGCCGCCGGTCGCTACAAAGGTCTTGCCCGTGGCATAATCGTAGTATGAATCCATGTCGTCGGAGAAATGGCGGAAGAAACTCCACACCCGTGCCTCGCAGACAAAGAGCCCGCTGAAGTCAAATGGCGCGTATGCAGCTTGGAAAGAGAAGTCGGCGTCCTTACCCTCGAAATAGCCCATTTCGCGGGCGAACTTCACCACGTCTTTGCTCCAACGCCAGTTGGCTTTGTCCTTGAAGTTGATGGTGGTGATACGCGCTTGGTTGGCATGCGCGCAGATACAGTCATCCGGCACGCGGGTGGCTACCCATACGGCACCCTCTCGCCCGGGTCCCTTGCCTATCATGTCCATTATCCACACCTCGTTGGGGTCGCCAATGGAGAAAGTCTCGCCGCTGGATGCATAGCCGTATTCTGCCACGAGCGAGGTTATGCAGTCGATCGCCTCGCGGGCAGTCTTGCAGCGCTCCAGCGCGATGTATATTAGGCTGCCGTAGTCTATTCCGACGGTGTCTTCTAACTCGTGGCGACCGCCCCATGTAGTCTCGCCGATGGTGAGTTGGTGCTCGTTCATATTGCCCACCACAGTGTAGGTGTGAGGAACCTGTGGGATTTGGCATAGAGGTCTGCCCGTGTCCCAGTCTTTCACCTCGCGCATGCTGCCTGCGGGGTGGTCTGCGGCAGGCGAGAAGCGCAGGAAACCATAGAGGGTGTAACTGTCGGCGGCATAACTGATGATGGTGGAGCCATCGGTGGAAGCGTCTTTGCCTACAAGGAAATTCGTACAAGCCCATGCTACTGCCGGCAGGCATAGCGCGAGAAGGAGAAGGATGGTCGTCTTTTTCATATTGTTCTTTTATGTGTAGTTTTTAATTTGACCCTGCATGGTAATTGTCAAATTGTAAATTGTCCAATTGTCAAATAATTTGCATTCTGCCGTCGATGGCAGCGGAGATGGTTTGCTGCTCTTGGACATACTCGAGGTATAGGTCGCGGATGAGCAGGTCGGAGTCCCAATACGCTATGTGGCGTGTGAGAGGCGTCATGTGGTCGGTACCGCCTGCGAGGTAGTCGCTGGTGGCGACGGTATAGTATGCCTCGGGGTCGATAGAGCGTCCATCTATCTGTGCGTCAATCAGTTGAGAGTCTTCTGCCTGCATGCGCAGTCCGGCTACACCCTCGCCGCCCACCTCGGCAAAAACCTGACACAGCT
>CAMFEN010000093.1 GCA_945949375.1 uncultured Bacteroidales bacterium
CCAACGCCAGCATCAGCCGCTACCAAGAGCAGCAGAAGTCCGTGCGCAACAACCGAGAGTTCGACAACCTCAACAAGGAGATTGAGTACCAGCAACTGGACATCGAACTCAGCCAGAAGAAAATCCGCACCTTCACCGCCGAGCTGGAGGCAAAGCGCGAAGAGAAGGCAAAGACCACTGCCGAAATCGAAGAGAAGACCGTGGACCTCAACCAGAAGAAGAGCGAGTTAGACTCCATCCTCGCTGAGACCAAGGACAAGACCGAGGCGCTCATGCTCCGCTCTGCCGAGCTGGAGAAACACATTGACGAGCGTCTCCTCTCTGCCTTCAAGCGTATCCGCAAGAACGCACACAACGGTCTCGCTGTGGTGAAAGTAGAACGCGACAGTTGCGGCGGTTGCCACAGCAAGATTCCCGCACAGCGCCAACTCGACATCCGAGCACGCAAGAAAATCCTCGTTTGCGAGTTCTGCGGCCGTATCCTCGTTGACCCCGACATGACTGTTAAAGAGAAAAAGTAACCCACAACGCTACATACACAACGATGGATAAAATTAGTTATGCAATAGGTCTGAGCATGGGTCAGAACCTGATGAGTAGCGGCGTGGAGTCGCTGGAGTACAACGATTTGGCTGCCGGCATCAAGGATGTGCTGGAGAAGCAGAAACCGCAGATCTCCTACCAAGAAGCACAGCAGGTGCTGGGCAAGTTCTTCTCGGAGTTGGAGGCAAAAGTGGCAGGTGCCGCGAAAGCACAAGGCGAAGCCTTCTTGGCAGAGAACGCAAAACGAGAAGGCGTGAAGGTTACCGCGAGCGGACTGCAATATGAGGTACTGGAAGCCACCATCGGACAAAAACCAAAAGCCACCGACAAAGTGAAGGTGCACTATGAAGGTACGCTGGTGGATGGCACGGTTTTTGATAGTAGTTACAAGCGCGGAGAACCCATCACCTTCGGGCTGAACCAAGTCATCAAAGGCTGGACGGAAGGACTGCAACTTATGTCTATCGGGTCGAAGTACAAGCTATTTATACCCTATCAATTAGGCTATGGTGAGCAAGGTGCAGGCGCGTCAATTCCGCCCTATGCCGCGCTGATTTTCACCGTAGAATTGCTGGGGATTGAATAGGATAGGACACTCCCCCTCCTTCCTTAAAGAGGGAGAAACGGAGTTATCTGAACATGCTTGACAATATAATCATTAACCATTAACCACTAATATGAAAAAAATTAGTATTTTTGCATTGGCACTGGCGATGGTAGGTTGCGCGAACACCTACAAACCACAAGATGCCGAACTGGCAAGTCAAAACGACTCGATGAATTTCGCGCTCGGCTTTATCAACGGCGCACAACTGAAGATGTATCAATTAGCCGACGTAGAGGAGAAAGACCTCGATGAGTCGGTAGGCGAATTTATTGACGCACTGCAAGCCGGATACGACGGTACAGTGGAGGAACTATCCGACGCAGCGAAAATGGGACGCAACATCGGTGCTGCTGCCAAGGCTTCCGAGGGAGTAGGTCTCGCTGAGAACGACAAATGGACATTCAACGAGAAACTGTTTTTCCAAGGTCTGGTGAACGGACTCAACGGTGACACCACGGTGATGCTCGTGGACGATGCACGCAATTTCTTCCAGACAGCCTACCGCAACTCCATGAGCGACACCACGCTCCAAGCAGGAAGAACCATCAAATCGAGTTGCCCGCGTGTGGCAAAGACCGTAAAGCTCGGCTCGTTCATCGACAGTCTTAACTACGCTTTCGGACTCTTGAACGGCGACCAGATGAAGATGTATGTGCTCATGAACGACTCCGACGGAAACCTGCAGAAAGAACTCATCGCGAACATCAACCACGGGCTGAAACAACGCGTGAAGAACCCGCAGTTGGTCAATATGGGTGAGCAAATCGGCAAGAGCATCAAGGAGCAAGAAGCACAAGGATTGCTGGGCGAGCCGGCATTGGCAACGGACTTCGAGTTGATCAAGCAAGGCTTCGTGAACGGTATGTATGGACATGATACGCAGTTTGATATGCAGTCGGCAGGCGAGTATATAGAGAACACTATGAACAACCTCAAATATGGCGACACGAAGGCACAGGGCGAGAAGTTCCTTGCTGAGAACGCGCTGCGCGAGGGGGTCATCGTTACCGAAAGCGGCTTGCAGTACGAGGTTATCAAGATGGGAAAAGGCAAGAAACCGAGTGCAACCGACCGCGTGAAAGTACACTACCACGGCACGCTGATTGACGGCACGGTGTTCGACAGCAGCGTTGAGCGCGGAGAGCCGATTACTTTCGGACTAAACCAAGTGATTGCCGGCTGGACAGAGGGGCTGCAACTCATGCCCGTGGGCTCCAAGTTCAAACTGTATATCCCGCAGGAGTTGGGCTACGGTAGCCGCAATGCCGGAAGCATTCCCCCTTACTCGACGCTGATTTTCGAGGTTGAACTGCTCGAGATTGAGTAATGGGTATCATAGCACGACAGAGTATCAAAGCCACCATCGCCACCTATTTTGGGGTGGCGGTGGGCTTTTTCACTACCTTCTTCGTGCTCACCCGCTTCCTCACTGCAGAGGAGATTGGGCTCACGCGGGTCTTGATTGATGCGGCGACACTCTTTGTCAGCCTTGCGCAATTTGGCACTTCTTCCTCTATTATTCGCTTCTTCCCCTATTTCCGGCAAAAAGAGCATGATTCCGGTCGCTCCTCCGACCACGGATTCTTCTTTTGGACGGTACTGATACCGCTCATCGGTTTTCTGCTTTTTGCCCTTCTCTATTGGGCTTGCAGACTACCACTGGGGCAGTGGTTCGGCGAGAAGTCGCCGCTGTTTTTGGACTACTATTACTTAGTGCTCCCGCTAGCGTTCTTCCTGCTCTATCAGACTATTTTTGAGACCAACTGCAATGTGCTGATGCGCATTGTGGTGCCCCGTATGGTGCGCGAGGTGGTGGTGCGCCTCGGGATGTTGGCATGCTACCTGCTCTATGCCTTTCGCGTGCTGTCGTTAGACGGGTTTGTAGTCGCCGTTTGCGCCAACTACGGCATTGCCGCCCTCATCAACCTTGGTTACCTCATTGCCCTCGGGCAGATTTCTTTCTGTCCCGACTGGCAATTCCTGCGCACGAACAAGATCGGAAGAGCGTCGTGTAGAAGAACTACGTGCGCTATTCAAGTTTCGTCTTTGTTTCTGCGCTGGCGGCGGCACTGGGTCCTACACTCTCGTCTTTCTTCATCACCGCCAAGATGGGGCTTGACTACACGGGTATTTTCGCCATCGCCACGTATATCGCCGTCATCGTGTCCATCCCCTATCGGTCGCTCACCGCGATTGCCTCGCCTCAGTTGGCTCGCGCCACTAAGGAGCAGAACCACGCCGAGGCGCAGACGCTGATTCACCAAGTGAGCTGCAACCTGCTGCTGATAGGCGGACTGCTGTTCTTCCTGATTTGGTGCAACATAGACCTGATTTTCCATATCCTGCCCAACGGCGAGACATACGCGGTGGCAAGGAATGTGGTGTTCATCCTCTCGCTGACGCAACTCATCGTTGCGACCTGCACCATCTCGCTGACCACTATCTCTTTCTCGCGTTACTATGCGTTCTCCCTACTGTTCTCGCTGATACTCACCATCACCTCGCTCTGCCTGAACAACTACCTGATTCCGCTCTACGGCATGGAGGGTGCTGCCATCAGCACTTTGCTCTCCAACGTCCTCTATTTTGCCCTCGCCCTGCTGGTGCTTCGTTTGGCTTGCCACCTGCGGCTGCTCAACGGCAATGCACTGAAAACCATCGTGTTGCTACTGTTGCTCTTTGCACTCAACGCTCTGTGGCTGCACTTCTTGCCTGCGGGGAATATATGGTGGAGCAGTATCGCCCGCACCCTGCTCTTGGGCGGCAGCGGCATTGCGGTGGCATACACGCTGTGTCTTTCGCCCGAACTGAGCAAGATGGGTGATACCCTCCTTAACTCCCTCAAAAGGAAAGGTAGGGAGTAATCTGAGTGCTCGGAATAATCGGAGTAATCAGAATTATCAAAGTATTCGGAGTACTCAGAATTATCGGAGTACTCATAGCATTCAGAGCAGTGGCATGTTAATTACTAATTGTTCATTGTTAATTATAAATGCGCTATTTCATCTCTTTCTCCTATTGCGGCAGCAACTACCAAGGGTCGCAGAGCCAGCCCAACGCAACTACTGTGCAGGGGGAGTTGGAGCGTGCTTTTGCACTTATCCTGCGCCAACCTGCGCCTATCGTCATGGCGGGCAGAACCGACGCGGGCGTGCATGCCGAACAGATGTGGGCGCATATAGATTTGCCGGAAACGCTCCGAATAGACAACCTCGTCTTTCGCCTCAACGGCATACTGCCCGCAGACATCGCCTTGCGGTGTATCGTCCCCGTCTGCGACAATGCCCATGCTCGCTTTGACGCCCTCTCACGCACCTACGAGTACCGTATCACCACGCTGAAAGACCCATTCCACATGGGAACGCGCACACGCGTACGAAAAGGGCTCGATTTCCACAAGATGAACCAAGCCGCCAACAGCCTTATCGGCAAGCAGGATTTTCAGTCGTTCTCCCGTACCAAAACCGATGTGAAGACATTCTTCTGCACGATTACACAAGCCTATTGGCGTATTGATAAAACCGACATAGACGGCAACGTCACGGAAGCTACCTTCGTCATCACAGCCAACCGTTTCCTCCGAAATATGGTGCGTGCCATCGTCGGCACACTCTTTGACATAGGCTATGGAAAACGCACTGTGGAGGACATCAAATCTATCATTCAGGTACACGATAGATGCGCCGCCGGCGACTCTGCACCCGCAAGTGGACTATTTTTGACACATATTACCTATCCTTCGTCAATTTTTCTTCCTATTAGCACAAAATAATCAACATTTGTCCCGAGATTATTCACTACCTTTGCACCTGCAAATTCAGAAAGAATAACCTGTGCAATAGTACGCACTGCAAATTTAGTGTTTATCATGAAAAAAACAATCTCCATCTTCACTTCTGCCGTCATTAGCGGGCTACTGCTATGCGCTTGCTCAGCACCCTCACCTTATCAGACGACCACCCAAGCGGACATTGATGTGCTGTGCAACGCGGCGTCTTTTGATATGCCGACTGTGCCGGTGCCCGCTTTCCCCCCGCGCACTTTCTCTGTGCTGGAGTTTGGGGCGGACAATACAGGTAAAGACCTCTCCACCGAGGCGATACAGGCTGCCATCGATGCTTGTAATGAAGCAGGAGGCGGTTCAGTCCCGCCATCGCCATCAGCACGGCGTCGTACTTCCCGTCGACAAGCTGGCGGATGCGCGCGTCGATCGCGCCGCGG
>CAMFEN010000094.1 GCA_945949375.1 uncultured Bacteroidales bacterium
CGCGAGGTGCTGGCAAAGTACAAGCGAATAGTAGTGTGCGAACTGAACAATGGGCAATTCGCCACCATCCTCCGCGCCAAGTTCCCCGACATCACCGTGGAGCAATACAACGAAATCATGGGGCAACCCTTCGCCGTAGAAAGAATAGTAAAATCAATTAGGAATTAGTTATGGAAGCAAGTCAATTCAAATCCGACCAATATGTTCGTTTCTGCCCGGGCTGCGGCGACCACGCTATCTGCATGGCGTTGCAGAAAGCCATGGCGCAGATAGGAGTGCCCACCTACGAGACCGTGGTCATCTCGGGTATCGGTTGCTCCAGCCGCATGCCGCACTACCTCAACACCTACGGCTTCAACACCATCCATGGGCGCGGCGCTGCCATCGCCACAGGCGTGAAGACCGCCCACCCCGAACTGACCGTATGGCAGATGACGGGCGACGGCGACTGCCTCGCCATCGGCGGCAACCATTTCATCCATTCCCTCCGACGCAATGTGGACCTGAACATCTGCCTCTTCAACAACCGCATCTACGGTCTCACCAAGGGGCAGTACTCGCCCACCTCGCCGCGCGGTTTCGTCTCGAAGTCCAGCCCCTTCGGCACTGTGGAGCGTCCCTTCGTGCCTGCCGAGTTGGTGATGGGCGCACGGGGCACCTTCTTCGCCCGCACACTGGATGTGGACATGCCTACCACCGTGGACTGCATGGTGCAAGCGCAGCAACACAAGGGCGCGAGCGTGATTGAGTGCCTCGTCAACTGCGTGATTTTCAACAACGGCACACACGACTGGATAGCCAACCGCGACACGCGCGCAGAGCACACCATCCTCCTCCGCCACGGCGAGAAGATGCTCTTCGGCAAGGACCTCGACAAGGGGCTTGCACTCATCACGGATGAAGGCGCTTTGCTGCCGCACCTCGCCGTAGTGCCTGCCGACGACCCGCGAGTGCTCACCCACGATGCTACCCTCGCTGACCCCACGCTCCATCGCATGCTCGCCCTCATGGGGCAAGAGCGCTACATGGAAGCCGGCGGCGAAGAGACGGAATCGGAGTTGCCTATCGCCCTCGGCGTGATACGCAATGTGGCAGAAGAGACCTACGACCACGCTGTGAATCAGCAGATTGCAGACGTGCAAGCCAAATCGAAGATACACACCTTCGATGAACTCCTCGGCACACTGGAGCAATGGGAAGCGTGAAGCAGAAATACTATGTCGTTTGGCAGGGGAAGCAAACGGGGGTCTTCAGCTCGTGGGCGGAATGTGAAGCCCAAGTGAAAGGGGTTGAGGGGGCTAAATACAAGTCCTTCCCCACGCGCGCCGAAGCAGAGGCGGCTCTCGCAGGAGAGCCGCCTGTGTGGCGGAAGAAAGGTGATGGCGGAGGTGCATCTGTATTGCGCAAGAACGATGAAGGCGGGGATTTGCTGAGCCGAGTGGCGGGGTGCAAGGTGAAGCCTGTATTGCCGGCGTTGGCGGTGGACGCAGCCTGCTCGGGAAACCCGGGGACGATGGAGTTTCGAGGCGTGATAGCAGACACAGGCACGGAGGTCTTCCACCGCGGACCATTTACGGAAGGAACGAACAACATCGGGGAGTTTCTCGCCATCGTCTTGGGGCTTGCTTACCTCAAGCAGCATAACCTGCCGTGGGTGCTCTATTCGGATAGCCGCACTGCGCTGGCGTGGCTGAAGAAGAAACATGCGCAGACGAAACTGGAATGCACACCTGCCAATCAGCCGCTGTTCGAGATGCTGCGCAAGGCGGAGCGATGGCTGGCGGAGAATAGTTATAGTACCGTTGTCCTCAAATGGGATACGGAGGAGTGGGGCGAGATACCCGCCGACTTCGGGAGGAAATAGAGGAAATGAAGGGCTGTTTTTGTCTTTTGGGGCGTATGTTCTGAGCGAGTATAAAAAGTCAAAATGCTACTTATTCTGCGGAATAGGTGGCATTTTGGTTTTTGCTGGTTGGTCGCTTATTGATTTTAAGACCCTTATTAGACCCTTACTTAACCCTTATTAGCACCTTACAAAAAATAGGTGGGTAAATGTTTTGACACTTTGTGCGATGATTATAGGAAACGTATGACATATTGACATGATTAGCTTTCGGCTTGTTTGCGAGCGTTTTTTGAGGAGGGCGGAAGAGGGTTGGTGAAATTTGTTTGCAAAATTAGTGAAAGAATTTGTGTATATCAGAAAAAAGTCGTATCTTTGCGGGCTGATTTTTGTGGGGCTATGTATATATTTTTTAGATAAGGCTTCGGACGCGGGAGATTAAGAAAGAAAAAGGATATTATATGATAGATTATAAAGAGATACAAACGCTCTATTTCTTGGGCATCGGCGGCATCGGAATGAGTGCCTTAGCGCGCTATTTCAAGGCGCAGGGCTTCTGCGTGATGGGCTATGACCGTACGGCATCTCCTCTAACGAAGGAGTTGGAGAAGGAAGGTATAGAGGTGCACTACACGGACTGCGTGGAGAACGTGCAGCGTGTGGAGTTGACCCCGAAGCATACGCTGGTGGTGCGTACTCCTGCGGTGCACGAGGACTGCGCTATTTATCAGTACTTGCTGGGCGGTGGTTTCTCGATACAGAAGCGCGCGGAGGTGCTTGGCATGGTTACGAAGCAGATGCGTGCGCTGTGCGTGGCGGGTACGCATGGGAAGACGACGACGTCAACCATGCTGGCGCATATCATGTACCAGTCGGAGATAGGCGCGAACGCGTTCTTGGGGGGAATAAGCAACAACTACAACTCGAACGTGCTGATGCAGAAAGATTCGAGTTACGTGGTGGTGGAGGCAGACGAATACGACCGCTCGTTTCTGCAACTGACGCCCTATATGGCGATAGTTACCTCTGCCGACCCCGACCACCTTGACATATACGGCACGGAGGAAGCATATCTCGCTGCTTTTCAAGAGTTTACATCGCTTGTAAAGAATACGTTGCTTGTGAAGAAAGGCATTGCGTTGCAGCCGAAAGTGCAGAAAGGGGTGAAGGTGTATTCGTATAGTGCGACGGAGGCGGCAGACTTCTACGCGGACAACATCCGCGTGGGCGACGGGCATATACGCTTTGATTTCCACACGCCGACGGAGACGATAGTGGATATGAATTTAGGCGTGCCCGTGTGGATAAACATCGAGAATGCCGTAGCGGCGATGGCAGCGGCATGGTTGAATGGCGTGCGCGTGGACGAACTGCGGCACGGGATAGCCTCGTACAGCGGTGTTTATCGGCGTTTTAATATCCACGTGAACACGCCCGAGGTGGCGTATGTGGACGATTATGCGCACCACCCCGAGGAGATTCGCAGCGCGATAGATTCGATACGGCGTCTGTTTCCTAATAGGCATTTGATAGGTGTGTTTCAGCCTCACCTCTACTCGCGCACGCGTGATTTTGCGGAGCAGTTCGCGTCGGTGCTCTCGACGCTGGATGAGGTAGTGTTGCTGCCGATATATCCTGCGCGTGAGGAGCCTATCCCGGGTGTGTCTTCCTGCATGTTGCTGGAGCGACTTACCTGCTCGGAGCGGTGGTTAGTTACCAAAGAGGAGTTGGCGGATTTCGTGCGTCAGAAAGCGCATGAGCAGGCTCCCGCAGTGGTTATCACGCTCGGTGCGGGGGATATAGATAGGTTGGTGGAGCCGATAGCGCAAGCGCTGAAGGATGAATGACCGCTGCGCTGAAAGACCGCTATGCTGTCCGACCGCTTGCTTTGCTCGCTGGAAGACTTATTTACCTTTCTTTGACCAAACTTTTTAATCTTTAATCCGTTATTCAAATGAAATATATCATACTGAAATCGCTTGTGGTGGTGGGGTTGGTAGCCCTTTTGGCACTGGCTGTGGGGACGAGCAGAGGAAAGGATAGAGAGGAGCGGTGCAAGGAGTTGGTGTGCAAGATAGTCGATAAGGACGAGCGTTTGTACGTGAGCGAGCAGGAGTTGTTCACGCTCCTCAAACAGCATAATGCCTACCCTGTGGGTGAGTATCTGCATCGGATTAACCTGCAGCATATGGAGAATATCATCCGTCAGCATCCGATGGTGCGCACGGCAGAGTGCTACACCGCCGAGGATGGTACTGCGCGTATCCGTGTTACCCAGCGCGTGCCGTTGTTGAAGGTTGTTACCGCGGACGAAGCGTACTATATCGATACTGACCGCTGCAAGATGCCTCTGGTGGCGAGCATACGCGACACTGTGCCTGTAGCCATGGGGAAAGTGGGTTTTGAGATGGCATCGACGGTGCTTGCGGACTTCGCGGAGTGGGTGCAGGAAGATGACTACTGGCGCGCGCGCATAGAGGCGATAGATGTGCGATTGCCTAAACAAGTGTGTATCAAGCAGAATGGGAAACAAGAAGACCTGATGATAGGCGATCTTATGGGGTATGCGGGCAAGTTGGAGAAAGCCGAGGTTTTCTATCGCCGCACGGCAAGCATGGAGAAGCCGCGCTATCGCACGCTTGACCTACGCTATCAAGGACAGGTGGTGGCGAGAAGGTAGGGAGGGGTACGGGGACAAGGATCAAGATACCCTTTCAGCAGGCGGGGACGCCTGCGTACCCGGGCATTATTTAGCAGGCGGACAAACTATGTGCGGCCTGGAGACCGCACCTCCTTGATAGCAGGCGGGGGCAGCTGCGTGCCCGGGCATTGCCGGGAATAAAAGAATAAAGACAATGGCAAAGCGAGGAAATAAATATCAGAAAGCGACTGAACTGCCTTTGGTGGCGGTGGATCTGGGTAGCCATGGCGTGCGTGCTATGGCGGCGCAGCGTGTGGGAGACGGTTTGTTTCGGATATTGGGTGTAGAGGAGTGCAACGAGAAGCCGCGTGCGGTGGAGGCGGGCATAGTTCGTCAGTCGGTTGATACGGGTTTTGCCATCAACAAGGTGCTGACCCTGATGGCGAACCGTATCGCTGTGGAGGAGATACCGAGCGCGTTCTGCTCGGTAGGCGGTCATTCGATGGGCGTTGTGGAGGTGATGGCGAAGCGCGACCAAGTGCGTCGGCGCGAGATACCCGCTACCCTATTGGAGGCGCTGGAAGAGGAATGCAAGCAGAAGATAGAGAATAAGTACCCACAGTTGGCGGTGCTGGGGATAGTGCCGAGTTTCTATGTGCTGGATGGTGTGCGGCAGGAGGAAGTGTCGGAGCGGCAGAGTGCGACTGTGCTTGAGGGGCATTACAATGCGTTCTACGGCAACAAATTGATAGACGCTAACCTGCGCAAGAGTTTTCTTCAAGCGAAGAAAGTGGTGGAGAGTGTGTTTCCTCGCCCCGATGTGTTGCTCTCTCT
>CAMFEN010000095.1 GCA_945949375.1 uncultured Bacteroidales bacterium
GAAACTCGTCAGGCAGCCTCTCTTGTTTTAGCACAATAAGTTCGTTATAGCAGGGTTACTTTACCTCTGCGCCGCTTGCGTTGAACACACGCCCGTCGCGCTCAATCACTAACTGACCATTGACAATGCGCTTAACGGCATTCCTCTCAACGACTATGTTTTCCATTTGGGTAGCCTTGGACTCTACTATAGTTTCGAATCTACGCCAGCAATCAACTTCGGAATATGCGTTTTTGGTGCCCGCAGGAACTTCCAAAGTGGCACTACTATAAACTGTGGGGTAAAAAGTATCATAAGTAATAGCAGAAGGAACTTGAATCTTCGAGATGATTTTCGTGATAGCAGAGCACCGAATAAAAGCATTGTCCAGCGTAGTAACAGTTGAGGGAATAGTTATTGTAGCCAACGCTGAACAATTATAAAATGCGTTATCCTCAATGCTTTGTAGCCCTTCATTTAAGGTTAGGTTCACCAATTGTGTACAATTAGAAAAAGCGTGAATGCCTATAGATTTTATGGTAGAGGGTAAACTAACGGCAGTAAAGGAACTATTGTAAAATGCTTGCTGTCCAATGCGCTCAATTCCTTCGGGGATTGTTACTCCGGTAATCCAGCAAGAAGCAAAAGCATAGTCGCCTACTTCCGTAACCTTATAGGTTACTTCATCGTGTGTTACTTGGCTTACTAACTCGTAATCTTTTTGAGCATAGAAATTGTCCACGATTTTTACTGTCAAACCGATTGCATCAGTTACTTCGTACTTAATTCCATCTTCCACAAAGGTTACGGGATCTTGCGCCTTCGCCGTCATTGCACTTGCGCAGCATAGCACTGCAAAGAAATACTTAAAAATCTTTTTCATAAACATTAAATTTTGATTGTTAATAAATATAGTTTTTGGGAGTTCTATCGATATGTACGTAGTTCTTCCCTTAGCGGAGTCCCCGATGACGCCTGCGTCATGGGGTGCTCTCAAGGAGGGGGCGGGGGTATGCCTATCTCACTTCAGCGCCTTGCGCGTTATAGGTCTTGCCGTCGGGTAGGGCGATGTAGATCTGACCGTTGATCATATATTTGCGGGCATTATCCTGCGGCACAGGAATCTGCTCAATCCCTGTCTTTGTTTCTTTAAAATATGCGATGAACGTTTGTGGCTCTGTAGAAGTAATAACCCTCGGGTTGTCGGTGTTACCGTCAGACCAATGGTCAAAAGCAAATCCGTCATTCGCTTCGGCATAAAGTACCGCCACAGAACTTGCGCAATCGCCGGAGAAAGTAACCGTTACTTTTCCTTTCATTTCATCTTCGCTTATACCTTGGATAGCCACAACTCCGGTAAAATTAGTGAAATGGTCCCACTCTGTGCGATAGGATTCCAATGCGGAGCAAGGAACAGTTACTACCGCTGTTGTCGGAACATAATCAAACGCATCCTTGGCGCTACGGGGCGCGGTGGCAGGATAAGCAATAATAGAAGATATTTTGTCATTATTAGCAAAAGCTTCTTCCCCTATAGAGTCAACTGCTTCACCAATAGAAAGTTTGCTGATAGGGAGTCCAATAAAAGTTTGTCTACCTATGCATTTAACAGAATTAGGGATTTGCAGTTCCCCTATTTTTTTTGTGTGCGAACCGCAATACGCAAATGCTTCGTCTGGGATAGTATCTAAATCGCTCAATATGATTCGTTCTGCTTGTACACACCAATAGAAAGCGTTTTTACCTATTTTCTTCACACCCTTGGGTAGATTGATAACCCGCAGATTCACATTTTGTTGGAATGCTTCATCGCCTATAGAGACCAACGTATTGGGAAATACAACCGTTTCCAAAGAATCGGCATGAGAGAAAGCCGCCTTTCCGATTGTTTCGACTCCGTCCAAGAAAATAACCGAGCGCAGGCTGTCACAATTCTGGAATGCTGCGGTTCCTATATTGGCAGCAGTAGTCAGTTCACGAACAGGCGCGCTAAAGAAAGCATAGTTCCCGATTTGCTCGACAGTTTCCGGCATAGTAACGTCAGCAAGGGATTTACATTCATCAAAAGCATTGTCCCCGATGGTTTGTAACTGTTCTCCGAGATAGGCCTTTCCCATTTGCTCGCAGCCACAAAAAGCTGATTCTCCGATTGACTTGAGCGAACGACCGGCGGTAAACTCTGTCAATGCCGCATCATATCTAAACGCCCTCGGACCGACATACTCCGCTCCATCCAAAAGGGTAACGGATGTTAGATTGTAACATTTCTCAAACGCACTCTCTCCAATAGAAGCAGGGGTTGTCAAAGAAGCGATGGCGGTAGAATAAAATGCGTTGTTTCCAATTCGTTTGAGTGAAGAAGGAAGTTCTACTTGGGCTAATTTATAACAACTCTTAAAAGTCTCATCACTTATTTCTTCCACGCCGTCGTGTACTGTCAACGTCTGTAAGTTATCAAGTGCACCCAAGAACACTTCCGATTCGAGCACTTTGACTCCGCCACCAAAGGTAATGTTTGTCAGCGGACAATATGCAAAAGCCCGTTCTCCAAGCGAAGTGACGGCATCCGGGATAACAATCTCGTTCATTTTATTTGACGCAAAAGCACCTACTCCGATGGAATTAAGCGTTGAAGGCAATAAAACATCTGCAATATTGTTATCAGCAAATGCAGCACCTCCGATTTCGGTCAAACCTTCATTAAGCGTAAGCGAGATCATGTTATTTGCCTGAAATGCACTAACTCCTATGTGCTCGACCGAAGCAGGAATATTAACTATCTCGAGTTGATTGCTGTAGAAACTGAAATCTCCGATAGCTTTCAAACTATTGTTAAGCATAATAAGAGAATTTAGTTGACAGTTGTAAAAAGCATAATCGCCAATAGAGTCCACCGACGCAGGAATGTCGATCAAAGTTATCGGTTCATCTTCCAAGATATGCGCACGCAACTTCTTCAAACCGGCAGGCAATGTAATAGATACCACTTGATTACACATCACACCCAATAAATCCGTTACTGTATAGGTCTTTCCATTTTTACTGACTGTGTTCGGAATAACAATGTTTAAATCTTTGTCTAACGTATAACTAATTACTTGGTATTCTGCCGTCATGTCGTCATCGTAACACCAACAGATAGCCTTAAAACCATCACCGTCAATGTAAATAGCTGTTGATAAACGCCCCTCATCGGTTGGACCAGGATAATCAATTCGCTCCGCCTGAACGGAGGTGATAGCCATGATGGCAGCGACGATAGAAAGTAAAATTTTTCTCATAAAATTTGTTGGCTGTTTATCCTGTTGCCTCGTCAGTTTGAAAGTTGTTTGTTATGTTAGTTTGGTTATTAGATACATACAAAAGGACGGCATACACAATAAGTGTACACCGCCTTTAGCGTTGCGAATGGTTAAATTACCTCCTTTTACGACAAATTCGCAATGGGGGGGGTAAAATTAAACATCTGATTTATAGTGATTTGCATAGAGTTTGCAGGGGTTATATGTGAGGAGATGGGGCATAACAGCCTCCTTATTATTTTTCTATATTCTTAGGCATATTTACACTAATCCGCCGCAAAGATACTGCATTTTTTTAACATATGCAAGAAAAAAAACGATTTTATGCTCTTTTTCTTAAAAAAAATGCGTTCCGGGCGTGCTAATAATGATCGGCGTATAGGTTATTTTGCAGTCTGAAAATTGTATAAGTCATTTAGAATCAGCATAAATGTCCATATTGCAATCGTGAGCAATATATGATGACCTATAGACATAAAAAAACGATTTATAACGGCATTCAACATTATAAATCGTTAATTTTCACAAACTTACTTTGTCGGGATAGCGAGATTCGAACTCACGACCTCCTGCTCCCAAAGCAGGCATTCTAACCGGGCTGAACTATATCCCGCCGACTTTTTTCAAAAGCGAGTGCAAAGGTAGTGTTTTTTTTTGATATATGCAAATTTTCCTTGCATTTTTTCTACAAAATACTCAGAAACCGCCTTTTCTAACACTTCATTGACAGTGCATTGTGCAAGCAAGTAATGCGGCAGGGACCCATGATATTCTCCAAAATGCCGTCTGCCTCAAACATCAGGTGCTTGCGGGTGTTTACCTCTACCTCTTTGCCCACAAACGAGTGAACGAAATCCAAATCGGTCAACCTGCCGTTGAAGAGTCGCGGAATAGCCTTGAGCACCTGACGGAAGGTGGGGGTTTTGACGAAGATGGAATGGAAGACTCCGTCGCGCGGGTCAGCATCGGGGTTCTGCTTGATACCTCCGCCGGAGAAAGGTCCGTTGCCAATGTTCATCGTGAAGAGCATATCGTTCACTATCGTCTTCCCATCCACAATCAGCTCTATCTTCTGCGACTTGTGCGCACAAATGGCGGCGAGCAAGGCGAAAAAGTAATTGACATGGTGGCTGCCGATGTAGTACTTGAGCGTGGTTGCCCATTGGCAGGTGAGCGAGTCAACGCCAAAGCCGACTGAGTTGATGAAATAGCGGCGATGCACGATGCCATTGCGCCAATAGGTGATGCACCCTATGTCTAACGGCTGCTTTTTGCCATTGAAGAAACGGTCAAGCGATTTCTTGTAGTCCTTGGTTAGTCCCCAAAAGCGTCCCCAGTCGTTTCCCGTGCCTCGCGGCATCAGTCCGAAGCAGATTTGGGCGCGTTGCTCTTCGGGGATGTCCGCTCGCATGATACCGTTGATCACTTCCGACAGCGTCCCGTCGCCGCCCAAAACAAGAATTTCATCGCACCCTCTCTCCACCAACTCGCGCGCTAATTCGATGGCATGCTCTGCGTATTTCGTTACCCGATACACAAAAGGCTCACGCCGCTTGCGTAGCAGTTTCCATAGGTAGATACGTTGACGTCGGAACGCACGTTTACCGGACTTCGGGTTGATGATAATTCCTAACATAGGCGAAAGCGGTTGCAAAGATACGCAAAAAAAAGCACACTACCAAATAAATTGCATAGTTTTCGCATTTTTCGTATGTTTCATGTAGTTTTCCTATGTCAATCCCTTGGGTATGCTGCGACAAAGACGTTCTTTGCCGCCAACTCGTTTTGATGGGACCAAAGTTCTTGGAGCGACACCTCTCCGATGATGTAATTGTTCGTCTCGCTGCTGTACTCCTCGGAGATACGCATGAAGTGCAGCAGGTCGCGGTCTTGCTTGTCGGTGAAGCGATAGTAGATACGGAAACGGTTCTCGCGGGTGTAGAGCAACGCCTGCGGGTCGGTGCTCGGCGTCAGCAGGTCACCTTTTATTTTGGAGTAC
>CAMFEN010000096.1 GCA_945949375.1 uncultured Bacteroidales bacterium
GGTATCTGCGTTGAGTACAAAGGTAGTGGCGAATACAACGAGTTGCTCGCTCCTCCCGCTATGCCTTGCACGGTATTGGGTGGCAACTATACCATCAACGGTGTCGGCGTTCTTTGCTTACCTGTACACAAAGATGCTGAAACCTATATCATTGGTACTGCTGGATCGAAGATGATGGCTTGCGGTTTTGGCTTCTCCGAGGAAAAAGTGGAAGTTAAAGCATTGGGTAGCAAAAACTATACTGATAAAGACGGTAATGCACAAAACTTTGAGGATGTAGTTCTTACTGATCCCAAGATATTAGTTGTTTCTGACTGCTCAAAGGCTCCGATTATGCTTCGTGCTAAAATACCCGCAGAGACTTTGGATACCTTGGCTGTTTGGAACACCGCAGTAACCAATGGTACCAATGATGACGGCTCTGTAAAACTGAAAGCAAGTGTAAATATGACCGGTTATGTTTGGGCTGACGGCGTTGATCCTAAGTTCATCGCAATGTCCAAATCGGGCGACTATTATGTGCTCCAAGTAGATGGCTTAGCTAAGTTCAACTGCATCTTCTTGGCTGGAAAGGTAACCGGTTGGAGTGCGGAACAAGGCCACAAAGGTAACTACGGACAAACCGAAGATATCAAGGGTATCGAAGCAAACGCTTGCTACCAAATAACCAACTTCGATGCTAATAACAAAGACCAGAAGTGCAAAGTAGTGGCTTTGGACTGCCTGACCGGTGAAGAACTCAAAGAAGGCTTCGAGAACATTGAGATGGAAGGTGCTAAGGCTGTGAAGTTCATCGGCAACGACGGTAAACTCTACATCCGTTGCAACAACGTTATCTATAATGCACTCGGAACTATCATAGCCGAATAATTGCCTATCACTAACATAGAACAACACGCCGCTCTCTAAGTAGCGACCACAAGAAGGAGAGGTCCCGATTTTCGGAACCTCTCCTTCTTATTACCTACATACGCTCTTAAGATACTGCAAATTGTAGAAAACATTTGCATATCTCAGAAAAAAGTAGTAACTTTGCCCGCAAAATTCGGATAACGCCGAGTGCTCAGATTTTTCAGATAAATCAGAATACTCAGATTTCGCCGATAACCCCTATCACTTCCACACTAAACTTTCCCACAACAATGAAAAAAGTATTTATCATACTTTCTTACGCCATCCTCTGTTGCGCAACCGCCTCAGCACAAGTGCTGCAAGAAAACGAACTGGCATTGGTCTATTATTTCCCGCAAACCTTGATGGACATCGACATCACATACACCATCGAGACCGAAGAAGCTGGTCCCTACTGTCGCTATGCGGAGAAGTACTTAGGTACAACGGATGTCATCACTGCCAATAGCCAAAAAGCCGAGATTATCTCCGTTTCCGTCCACCCACGAAGCAAAGCCGATCTAAACAGACCTGTCAAGATTAACGCAGAGGACGGAGCAAATATGCAACTCCTGCACATTCTCGACAACGGCGTACTCCAAGGCTACAACATTCCCATAGACACGCAAGCATCCGTACCTGCTTGTTCGGAATCGCAGGCATCGGCGACTAATAAACACGACAAGCCCCAAAAGCCCATCGCCCTCCCCCTGCTTGAAGAGCAACTCAAAGCATCCACGCCCGCACAGAAAGCCGATGCCGTAGCAAAACTCATCTACCGCATCCGAGAAGCAAAGATGTATCTGCTCAGCGGAGAGATTGAGAACGCACCCGCCGACGGAAACGGACTCGAAATCGCACTTAAAGAGTTGAGCAAGCAGGAGAAGCAACTCGTCCAACTCTTCATAGGAAAGCGTACACAAAAGACCATCTGCAAGACTATCACCTACCTGCCTACGAAAAGCGAAGAGAAACCCATACTCTATTTCTCCCTCGAAAATGGTATCACTGCCGAGGAAGATGCGTCCGCACTGCCTATCGTGCTCAACTTCATCGCACGCAAACAAGTACCGGCACCGGCTATCCAATCCAAGAAAAACGAAAAGAAAGCCCCCGTTCCTTCTCCCCTACTCTACAACCTCCCAGGTACCGGCACCTACACCATCTCATACGACGGCGCACCACTACTGGAAGGCGTTCTACCTATCGCACAGTTCGGCATAGCTGTACCGCTCCCCAAAAACCTCTTCTCCGGCAACAAACTGCCGACCATCTATTTCAATACAGAGACCGGAAACATACAAACCATTTGCCATGAGTAAGAAAGGATATATCGGGCTACTGGTATGCCTGCTGAGCATACCTATATGGGCGCAGGAGTTGAAGTGCAACGTCTCCATCAACTCCGACAAGATCCAAGGTAGCAACAAACAGGTGTTCGAGACGCTGAAAAGCAGCATCGAGGAATACATGAACCAGAACCGCTGGACGAACATGACCTTCTCCGAGAAAGAGAAAATTGAATGCAGCATGCAGATTATCGTAACGAGCGTCGAGGAGAACCTGTACACATGCACTATGCAGTTGCAAAGCCGCCGCCCCGTCTATGGCACCTCCTACACTACCCCGCTCATCAACTTCCAAGACCAGCAGTTCAATTTCACCTATCAAGAGTACGACCGCATAGAATATCAACAGAACACCTTCACTACCAACCTCACGGCGATGCTCGCCTACTACTGCTACCTCATCATCGGCTATGACATGGACAGTTTCTCCCGCCTTGGTGGCACACCTTATTTCCAGCAGTGCGAAGACGTCGTCAATGCATGCCAGTCCGCCAGCATGGAGGGGACGGAGCAGACTGGGTGGAAAGCTTTCGAGAGCAACCGCAATCGCTATGCGCTAATTAACAACCTGATGGACGAAGCTTTCCGCAAATACCGCGAGTATTTCTATACCTACCACCGCCTCGGGTTAGACGAGATGCAAGCAAACGTTACCAACGGACGGGCGCGTATCGCCGGCGGCATAAGTGTGCTACGCGACGCCAACCGCGCACGACCTGCCACATACGTCATCAACACCTTCCTCGACGCCAAAGCCGATGAGTTGGTGAATATCTTTCAGCAAGGTACCACGGACGAGAAGAAAAACGTCTATGAAATCCTAATAGACATCGACCCTACCCGCCAAAACCTATACGACAAACTTCAATAGACAATTGTCAAATACATACATGCTACGACATCTGCACATAGAACATTACGCCCTTATCTCACACTTGGATATTGATTTCGAGGGCGGGTTTTCTGTTTTAACTGGTGAGACCGGCGCGGGAAAGAGTATTATCTTAGGCGCACTCGCGCTCGTCATGGGTGCGCGCGCCGACAGCAAAACCATCACCGATGGCGAGGAGAAATGTATCATAGAGGCGGAGTTTGATTTAATAAAGAAGGATGAAGTATGTAGTAAGACCCCCGCAGACTCCGCTATTGAGACGATAATCATCCGCCGCGAACTCTATGCCAACGGGAAATCGCGCTCCTTCGTGGACGACAGTGTGGTTACCTTGTCGGAACTCAAAGCCCTGTCCGCACAACTGATAGATATCCACTCGCAGCACGCTAACCTGCTCCTTGAGAACGATGATTTCCAGCGCGATATAGTGGATGCCCTCGCGAAAAACGAAGCAGAGCGCGAGGCATATCGGATGCGCTACGATGCCTACCGCGAAACGGAGAAAGCGCTGCACGAGTTGGAAACCCTTGCAAAGAAAAGCAAAGCCGATGCCGACTATGTGCAGTATCGCTACCGCATGCTGGAAGAGGCACGCTTGGAAGACGAGGATGAGCTGAACGCGCTGGAAGAGGAACAATACCTGCTCTCGCACGCAGAGGACATCCGCCGCGCATTGGAGACCACCGTGGAGGCGATAGACGGCGAGAACGGCGGCACGGCAGTGGAGGTGTTGCGCGTATGCGACCTGCGTGAGGCGGCCCCCGACCTGCAAGAGCGCATTGACAGCGTGCTGATAGAGTTGCGCGACATCGCCCGCGAGGCAAGCCGCAAAGCCGAACGAACGGAGGTGAACCCCGAGCGGCTGATGCAGGTGGAAGAGCGCATAGGGCTGCTGCAAGACCTTCTGCGGAAATTCGACGCCGAGGACGTGGCAAGCCTGATGGCGCAACGCGGGGAACTGGCGGAGCAGTGCCGCCGCATGGAAAACTTCGATGAAGACCTCGCGCGCCTTCGAAAGACACTTGCCGAGCAAGAAAAAGCCCTCGCAGCCGCGGCAGCAGACCTGCGACACTCGCGCGAGCAGATGCGCAGACCCATCGCGGACCAACTGGAGAAAGACCTGACAAAGTTAGGCATCGCCCACGCGAAGATGGACATCACCATCACCGACCTCGACGACTACACGGAAACGGGACGGGACAATGTGCAGTTCCTCTTCGCCGCGAACCTCAACCAGAGCCTTCGCCCGGTGAGCGACGTAGCATCCGGAGGCGAGATGAGCCGTATCATGCTGTGTATCAAAGCACTGATAGCGTCCTCCAACGGGCTGCCCACCATCATCTTCGACGAGATAGACACCGGTGTAAGCGGCAACATAGCCGGACAGATGGGCGAGATCATGCGGCAGATGGCAACCACGCGACAAATCATCGCCATCACCCACCTACCGCAGATTGCCGCCAAAGCAGACCACCACTACCTCGTATATAAGCAAGACACCGACGTGCGCACCGAGAGCCACATCCGCCGCCTCAGCGCCGAAGAACACGAGGCGGAACTAACCAAAATGCTGACACTCTAATCACTGAACACTGAACACAGACAACTATGGTGCGGTCTGGAGACCGCACCTCCTTGAAAACCACAGCAACCATGCTACCCTTACCCGAACGATTACGCCCAAAGACCCTCGATGATTACATCGGTCAGAAGCACCTTGTAGGACAAGGTGCCGTGTTGCGCACGATGATAGAGAGCGGCAACATCAGCAGTTTCATCCTATGGGGTCCCCCGGGCGTAGGCAAGACCACACTGGCGAAAATCATCGCACGGCAGTTGGAGCGACCTTTCTACACCCTCTCGGCGGTTACAAGCGGCGTGAAAGAGGTGCGGGAAGTGATAGACAAAGCCAAGAAGAATCACGCGCTGAACAACGGACTCTTTGCCGCGCAGAGCTACCAACGCCCGCCTATCCTCTTTATCGATGAGATTCACCGTTTCTCCAAGTCGCAGCAAGACAGCCTGTTAGGGGCGGTAGAGGAAGGCACCATCACCCTTATTGGTGCCACCACGGAGAATCCCTCCTTCGAGGTGATAACGCCGCTGCTGAGCCGCTGTCAGGTGTATGAGATCGGAG
>CAMFEN010000097.1 GCA_945949375.1 uncultured Bacteroidales bacterium
ATGAAGGGGGATTTAGAGAGTCCGGAGCATTGGATAAACACGCTTTTCCAAGCCCGCGCCCGCTTCGTGCCGCCGAAAATCAAACTGACGACTCGGGCGGAGCAGGAATTACCAAAGACGGAGACTGACCACCCCAAACTGCTCAAACAACTGCAAGCGTTGCGGCGCAGAGTGGCAGAAGAGCAGGGCGTGGCTGACCAGATATTTCGCGTGGCGGCAACCAAGACGCTGGTGGAGATATCCAACCGCCTGCCCCGAACGAAGAAAGAGATGCTCGCCGTGAAAGGCATGGGTGCGAAGAAATATGCACTATACGGCGAACAGGCATTGGAGATTGTGAAGAAGTACCTGAAATAGACCACTATGACCAATTTGGCTTTCCAACGTAAGAAGTTTCCCCATCTCACCGATGAGGAGTTTCGTTTTATGGTGCAGCAGGAAGAAGGCAGAGCGCGTTTGCGCGACAAACTGCCCACGTTGGTAGAGCAATCCGATTGGTGGTTTCCTCCCCGCCTCGCCTGCGAGCAATGCAGCAGCGAACTCACCGCCACCTACAAAGCAGCACTCATCAGACAGCACTATACCCCCTCCCCTTGTGGGGAGGGTCGGGGTGGGTCTTTCATCGACCTCACGGGCGGCTATGGTATCGACAGTTTCTACCTCTCTGCCTTCGCCACCGAGGCGCACTACGTGGAGCAAGACCCTGAACTATGCCGTATCGCAGCGCATAACTTCGCCCGCACACGCCCCCACCTGCAAGTGCACAACACCACCGCCGAGGAGTTTCTACGCACCCTCCCGGACGCCAACAACGAAAACAACGTCTTAATCTACCTCGACCCTGCTCGTCGCGACACCCACGGCGGCAAAGTCTTTCGCATAGAAGACTGCACACCCAACATCATAGACCTCCTGCCGCTATTGCAACAAAAAAGCACCGTCCTGATGATTAAACTCAGTCCGATGCTTGACATCACCGCCGCCCTGCGCTCCTTGGGCGAAGGATGGCAAGTGCATGTGGTTGCCGTCCGCAACGAGGTGAAAGAACTGCTGTTTGTGCGCCACTCCCAACTCTCCACACTCACCGCCGCCAACTACGCGCACGACCATTGGCAGACGCTGACCTTCACGCTCCGACAGGAGCAAGAGGCGCAAGTCAGTTATTGGAATCCACAAGACACTCCCCGCTATCTCTACGAGCCTAATGCCGCTATCCTCAAAGCCGCTGCCTTCCGTTTCGTGAGCGAGCACTACCGGATAAGCAAACTCGCCCCGAACACCCATCTTTATGCTGCCGACCACCTGCTGTCAGACTTCCCCGGACGCGTGTGGGAAGTGATCGCGCCCCTCACGAGCAGCATGCTCAAGCACTTGCCTGAAACCCTCCGAGAGCAGGGAGCATCTATCCTCACCCGCAACTACCCCCTCTCTGCCGACCAACTGCGCAAGAAACTCAAACTCAAAGACAGTGCCACACAATCCATCATCGGAGTCCGAGTGGCAGACAAGCCTACCCTATTTTGGGCAAAAAAGATATAAAAAGCATTACGAACAATAGAATAATTAACTAAGACATGAAACAGTATGGTATTATTATCCTGTCGGCAATAGTGCTGCTGACAGGTTGCTCCAAGAGCGGCGGTCGCACCTTGACGAGTGCGACGGGGTCTATCTACGAGTGTTTGGTGGTGATGCCCAATAGGGCACTTTCGCAGGAAGTATTGCGCGACATCCATCTATCCATCGCCGAAGGTAGTGCTTATCAGGAGGAGGTTGCCACCACCTACGACATGGTGAAAGCAGTGATGGGCGCGGATATGCCCTGCTTGCCCCAGATGGAGCCTTACTTCACGCTCTCGCAGGTGCCTACCGCGGCTTTCGATGACTATCTGAAGCCTACTCGCAACATCCTGTTTGTGGATATTGACCCCAACAAATACACACAGACCAAGGCAAAAGTGTCCACCAATGTATGGTCGAAGCCCCAAGCAGTCTATCGTATTCAAGCCCCTTCGGATGAGGAGTTCGCTGCTTATTGGTTAGCTCACGGCGAGGAGGTTCGCGAGTGGTTCATTCGACAAGAGTTGAAGCGTCAAGCTGCTTTCTACCGCGGCTCCACCAACACGCAAGCGCGCAACACATTGCAACAGACCATCGGCTGCGATATGTGGATACCCGAAGACTACATGCTGATTATGGATACTGTGATAGAGTGCGCCTTCCCTGCCCTCCCAACGAAAGAGGAAGATACGCCTTCCGTGCGGCTCGTATGGTGCTGCAACAACAAAGGTCCTATGCGGCGCGATCTGGTGGTATATGCCTACGACTACACCAGCGAACAGATGTTCTCGCTCGAGCGATTGAATGCCATGCGCGACGAGGTGCTCGGCAGGGTGGTCAGTGCTTCAGTAGAGGGCTCGTATATGGGAACGGAGTACAAAGTCTTCCCGCCGAAGAGAAGGAATGTAGTATCGCTGGAAAACAAGCCGAACGAAGGATTTTATGCTACGGAGGTGCGCGGACTATGGAAGATAAAGAATGGCGAGGCAATGGGTGGTCCGTATGTTAGCCTATCCCGACTTGACCAAGCCAACGGACGAGTGGTTACCGCTGAGACCTTTATCTTCGCAGCAGGTCAGAAGAAACGCAACGCCCTCCGACAAGCCGAAGCCATACTTTATACGCTCAAGATGAGTTACGAGAAAGACAGTCATCAGGAAGGCGAGAAATAGTAGCGGCGAAGTGGAATTGGCAATAAAAAGCATTTTTTTGCGGAATTATTTGTGTATTCCAATTATTATTCGTACTTTTGCGAACTATTTCAAAAAAACGATATACAAAAGCGATAATCTCATGCAGAACTACACCCTCAAACAAGAGCAGTTGGCGCAGTTTGCCAAAGCACTCGGACATCCGGCTCGGATAGCGGTGATGCAGTTTTTGGCGCAGCGCAGCGAGTGCTATTTCGGGCATATAGAAGAAGAACTGCCCATCGCAAAAGCCACCGTCAGTCAGCACCTCGCCGCCCTTAAAGAAGCGGGATTGATACAAGGCACTATTGAGGGAAACAAGGTGAAATACTGTATCAATCGGCAGAACTGGTTACTCTGCCAAATGCTCTTCGAGGAGTTCCTCGGGCAGCGGCTCGCGGCTAAGGCGGCAGACGGTTGCTGCTTGTAGATACGTAACACGAATTATCGTTATGTTTCTAACATTAATTATCGTGTAAGTTGATTTATTTCTAACATTAATTACCGTGTAATTATTCATTAATTTTTTGTTTATGGGATGGCTTGATGGTGAGTGCGAAAAAACACTCATCATCAGGAAAAGCAGACTTTATAAAAGTTATTCGTATAAAAACAAACATGATTATTTGACAGTTTACTATATGACAATTTTCAATTTACAAAGTTCCTCTAAGCGGATAGTTGCCGAACGTACCTTCCCGCCCCTTTACCCCCTCCCCTCCTTTTAGGAGAGGCGGGGGAGTTGGGCTGCGCACCCGGACAGAAGCAGGCGGGGACGCCTGCGTACCCGGGCACTCAACGCTCAACTACAGCAGGCGGGGACGCCTGCGTACCCGGGCAAATATACGACCGTTTAATCTTACTCATTTGCGCTGCTAAAGGTACACTTTGAAATACGCAAATGAATAATTCTCGCCTCCATTAAAGCCCATTAAAGGTTCATTAAAAGGGAAAGTTTTAATGGTGCTCTATACGGTCTTTAACGGAGAATGATTAAAGGCTCTTTGCAAAAGGTACTGCTTTTTCAAATATGCAAATGAATACTAAATGTTATTGTAACAAATGAAACAAATGAAACATGTTACACTATTTTTCAACTTTTCATTTGTTACATTTGTTACATTTGTTACATTGCAATTTAGTATTGATATGCTACTCGGTTAGGTCTCGGTAAGGACCTTATGATGGTGTGTTACAAAATAAGTGGGGTTGAAAATGGGGTAGTTTGAGGGAAAAACTGGGTACTTTTCGCGCAAAGTACCCCCATTTTTTCATTAAAAAGTATTAAAATTTGGGGAGTTGAGGGGTTTCTCTAATTATTATATATTATATATATAATAATTTAATATGTATGGGTGGGGTTACTCATTTTCTATGTAACAAATGAAACAAATGAAACAATGTGCGGTTATTAAGATTTAATGACTACAATTGCACCAAAATAGGTAAAAAGACTTCCTATTATTAAGAATTGTACATTTTAGTATGTAACAATTTGCAAATGTTGCAAATGTACGATTAGTAACATGCGATTCACTTGTGGCGACTTTTAACGTGTAATTTCCGCGTTATGATTCGCATAATTGCATTGCGAAACATGCAACGTAAAAATTAATGGTTAATTACACGATCATTACACGTTAAAAGAAACGATAATTACACATTAAGACAAAAAAAATCGCGAAAAAATTTGCGTATTCGGAAAAAAAGTTGTATCTTTGCACGGTATTTGAAATAAACTAAAATTCTATTGCATTATGAAGACTATAAAAACCCTATTTTTGGCAATAGCCATGCTGCTTGGCGCAGCAGTGAGCATTCGCGCTGAGTTACCGAACGTCCGTCTGCAAGACATCAACGGCAAGACCGTGCAGACCGGCACTATCAGCAACGGTGGGAAACCGGTGATCATCTCCTTTTGGGCAACGTGGTGCAAACCTTGTCTGCGTGAGTTGAAGGCGATTCACGAGGTGTATGCCGATTGGCAGGACGAGACCGGCGTTAAGATGATTATCGTCTCCATTGACCAAGCGCAGGACGCCAACAAAGTAAAACCTTTGGTGGACGGTTTTGGATGGGAGTATGAGGTGCTGCTTGACCCCAACGGCGACTTCAAACGCGCGATGAACGTGCAGAATGTGCCCCACCTCTTCATCCTTGACGGCAAAGGCAAAATCGTGTATAACCACACCGGCTACACCGACGGCGGCGAGACGGAAATCTACGACATCATCAGCAAGTTGTGATGTTCCGCAACGATTTGATATGGAGTTTATGACATTATCGTCCTCCGAAAAAATCCCATAATTCTCGTGAGCGAAAGCGAGCAGGGTAATACAAAACACCTTGCTGCGGGCAAAGCCCTTGCAGAGATAAGGAAGGATTTGTTACGGAGTAGAACTGAACAATCCATTGTCAAACGTTTTTTTATATCATTTTCTTAATTTTAATTGCTAATGCGTTTTTCGACCAACCTCTTTG
>CAMFEN010000098.1 GCA_945949375.1 uncultured Bacteroidales bacterium
TTCAGTATCTGGAATGCAGGACGAATAGTGTCCGCCGTCGTGCCGCGGGCACCTGCCAACTCACCGTCCGCGTCGCCCTTCTTTATCATCAGACAGCCCAAGTACAGCGGGTCTTGCGCCTTCTTCGCTGCCTCTTCCTCGGTCATACCTTTCGACTTGCGCAACTCATACAGCAGGTGCGCATACTCTGCCATCTTCGGGTCATGCTGCGGGTCAAACAGCGTCGCCTCCTCGATATGCTCATAACCCTTCTCCGCTGCCATCTGACGAATAACAGCAGGGTCGCCAATCAAAATCAGTTTGGCAATCTTATCACGCAAAATAATGTTCGCTGCCTCCAAAGTACGAGGCTCATCGCCCTCCGGCAACACAATGCGCTTTTGGTTTTGCTGCGCGCGCTCCAGCATTTTTGCAAGTATATCCATAATATATATAAAGGTTAATGACTCTTATCTCAAATCCGCCGCAAAGATACAAAAAAAAATCCACCCGCGCAAGCCCTTCTGCAAAAAATAATAAAATTTCCTCATTGCCCCCTCCTGTACAAACCCATATCCGCACCTCGCTCCTCATCTCCCGTTAGCCCATAGGAGAATTGTCATTTTGCATACAATACACCAATACCGCCTAACAAAGTGTCAATAACAAAAACCACCATCCCCCCGCCACTTCATGGTAAAGGCTTAGTAAGGGTTAAGTAAGGGTCTAATAAGGGTCTAACCGAGCAAAAATACCATCGACGCCGCACAATGCTCCCTTTTCTAAAAATATCACAATGCCACGTATTCTGACAATATCCAATCAAACCGCTATTCGGGTGCGCAGGCGTCTCGCCTGCACCAAAGAAAAGCCCACTGGGGACGCAGGCGTCTCGCCTGCGGTCAAGGCATAACCCTTGCCACCATAAAAACGCTCTTTAGCGTTCTTAATCAAAGGATCATCCTTTGCTATCAAACTATCGCACAAAAGAGTTGCTAATTAAGGCATTTACATAGAACCTGCCCTCCCCAATTATTAATGGCTAATTACACGGCAATTACACGTTAAAAGAAAAAATGCCAATTTTAGGCATAAACCGCCCCAACAACCCACCTCTTACCCCATAAAAAGTAAATAATTGCTACTTTTTTCAAAAAAAATTTGGAAGTATAAAAAAAAAGTCGTACCTTTGCACGGCTTTTTGGAAAATCGCCCTTAAATCAAACCAATTTATGCAAACCAAACGCTTCATAATACTACTCCTCCTCGCAGCGCCACTCGCGTTGCAGAGCCGTGCTGCCGAGAACGATACCATCCCGGCAACCGAAGGTGTTAGCAATAGCGTAGAGGCTGAAGAAAATTCACAAAAAGGCAAGCACCCATGGAAAGAAGACGAAAATAAAAATATCTCACCCTTCTTCTCTAATTGGTCCATTAGCCTCGATGCCGGTTTTAACTCTTACGACGGAGACTTCAACTCCGAGATGAAACACGCAGTCTACGCCCCAGCTGTCGGACTCGGAGTCGAATATACGTTCACTCCATTCATCGGCATCGGCGTCAACTATATGTTCGATATGTACCGTGTTACCGGCAGACCGGGCAACGCAGATATACTCCTCAACGGTATGATGCACAAAGCAGGCATCTACCTCCCCGTTGACCTCTTCAGTTGTTTCGCGCCCCGTGCCGAACAGCGACTCGTTACCATGCAGCTCATCGCCGGTGGGGGTGGCGCATGGTACAAAAGCGATATCCAGTATCCCCAAGGTACACGCGGAAATACAGCGAACGTAGAACCTGTCTCCATGACGGAGTACAAATTCTGCCCGTATCTTAACATCGGTGGTAACCTCGAGTTTAACATCGGACGCTCCGTCGCTCTCGGGGTCAAAGCCATGTACGTCTTCTTTACCCGCGATGATATAGACGGACGATACGGAGGGGCAAGCGTCAACAACGACGGACTCATCGACGTTACTCTCTCCTTGCGATACAAAATCAATGCACAAAAACGCTCACACGAGCGCAATGTCTCATCCGGAGAAGAACAAACAGAACTCGCACGCAAAGCAGAAGGACTGCCCTCGCTCAGCGAACCCATTCCTACCGCAGAAGAAGTCGCACAGGAAATCCTGAACAACGGACTCCTCAATAGCGTAGGAGGAAAAGACACTATCCTGCTCATACGTAGAGACACACTCGTTCAAAACAACAATTTCTATAGCTCCGAGGTGCTCGCTTCCGGCAACTATTTCTTCGTCTATTTCGCAACAGGAAAAGCTGCACTCTCCGACCAAGGACTCATCGCGATACAGCAACTCGCTACACGCATGCAGCCGGATACCTATGCACTCATCACAGGCTATTGCGACAACACCGGCTCCGACATCACCAATAACCTCCTCAGCCAAAAACGAGCCGAGAGAGTACAGCAAGAGCTTGTCGCTGAGCACGGCATCAACCCGGAACGACTCCTCATACAAGGTGCCGGAAAAATCATAGGAAGGCAAAGCAAAGCAGCTTACACACCCAATAGACGAGCAGAGATACTCCTGCTCACCGAACAAGAGTTCCAGCAGAAAAAACAGGAAATACGTGCACAACAAGAGGCTAAAGCACAGGCTGAATTACAGCAAACCAACAACGATAATACTTCGTCCCACGAAGCACTCAACGAGGAGCAACAATCACGACTCCTCAATACCATACAGGAAGACGCACCCGCTGTCCTTGACACCGTCGTCGTAAAGAAGGGGACCACCCTCGCGAGACTCGCACGAAAGTACTATAATATGCGTTTCGACCTCTGGACATACATCTACGAAGCCAACCGAGACGTAATCACAAACCCCGATAAACTCAAAGAAGGCACCGTCCTCATCATACCTGCCCTAACAAAAGAGCAACTCCAAGCCAAAACGGCGGATGATATTGCAACACTATATTAAAAATACACATATTTAACCTTGGTCTCATAGCTCAGTTGGTTAGTAGCACCTGACTCATAATCAGGGGGTCGTAGGTTCAAGCCCTACTGAGACCACACGAGGAAAGAAGCAATCGCTTCTTTCCTCGCTTTTTTCATACCTTATCACGCTATTATCCGGAAAAGAGGATTAAACACAGAAAACATATATTCCCACTACTATGTTTACCCAAAAAATACTAAAATCTACCAATCTTCACCTACTTTTGTAGAAAAAATTTGCGCATATTATTTTTTTTTACTAACTTTGCGCCGATTTTTTGACAAACACAACGAATTGTGACAATTCCTATCACAATTCCTACAACCACAGAAATCAACAATCAATCTTATACCATGCAAAAATTCATCTCTTTCTTGCTGTGCTTCTTATTGGCAATGGGCTCGCTTTCGGCAGCTAATAAGAAAGCAAAAAAGCCAACTCACAAAAAAATTACCAAAACTTACTCTAACGCACACCTTAAAGATGTCATCGAGGACATCGGCAAACGAGCGGACTACACTATCAATTATGCAGAGGCGGAACTCGACCTGCTGCAGATTGTTAATGTGAAACTCAAAGACGTCAGTGCCACTTCTGCACTCAAAAAAATACTTGGCAAAAAATACATCGTCAAAGCAAAAAAGGGCGTAATCAATATCACCAACGTCCCCGTTCCTCCCACCATCTACCAAGTCGCAGCAACCGTACCCTCTCATATTGAAGAGGACGAAGAACGCATCATACGCACATACGAAGATACCACTTTCTCCGTTACATGCAAGATGCAAACACAACGCATCGACCCCGAAAACCCGCCTGAAATCCCATTCACACCCAAAGGACATTATGTGCAAGCCATGCTCGGAGTCGGATATGGATCAATGGGATATACCCTCACGGGCGACCAATCTAATGGGCTTCTCCCCAATGGAAAAATCGGCAAAAACACGGGAGACTTGCAAGGACTGTTGCAGGTACAATATGCCTACTATTTCAATAACAACTGGGGCGTTAACGCTGGACTCGCATTCTCCGGATATGGCAGTTATGGAGTACTCAACACCACCGCAAGATGGAACGAACAAGGAGACTCCGACGGAGAGCGATACAACCACCTCACCGAAACACACAAATGGAAAGAACACCAAATAACACATATCGTTGAGCTACCCGTCGGAGTACAATGTATGTACCCCCTCAACGAAGATAATCTCCGACTGCAAGCTGGACTCGGGCTGCGATTCGGACTGCCTGTATATAGCAAATGGGCGCTTACAAGCGGCGACATCGAACACATCGGAGAATACCCGCAATGGGGAATGACCATACGAAACCAGCAAGACCGAGACTTCTACAACGAGCAGATAGGAAACCACTGGAGCCAAGATAGACAATCCCTCAACCTCAAGCCCTTTGCACTCGCCCTTGATGCAAACGTCGGACTGGCTGTGCCTATCACACAACAGATTGACCTCCTATGCGGACTCTATTTCCAAATCAATTGCATCAACCTCAATAATTATACCCAAAAAGACCTCGGATGGCAGCAACCACAAGCCGAGGCTGACTACCGCAAACACAACTTCATGGAGACCTATGAAGGACTCATTGCCACCAACACTGTCAATCACGTTCTCCCGTGGGGGCTCGGAATAAAAGTCGGAGTACAATGGCACCACAAAGAGAAAATGCCTTCACCACCCCCCACCTTCATGAGAGTCGAAGTCTGCGACACCACCATCACGCTCGCTACACGCTACGACACCATCATCAAACCCAAGCAGGAAGCAGCCAAGGAGATTGTACGCCTCATGCACAAATCCGTTATCTGGTTTGATGTCAATTCTACTATACCCAAACTCGAACCCGCTACCATCATTCAAGACATAGCCGCTATCCTTCGAGAGAACCCGGAGCAGAAAATCATCGTCTCAGGACACGCCAGCAAAGAGGGTAACGCCCGCCGAAATCGCATCCTTTCCGAGAAACGCGCACAAGCAGTCGCCGACCTGATTATCGCGGAAGGGATCCCTGCCGAGCAGGTAACTGTCGAAGCACACTCTTCCGATATATCCTACTCCGTAACCGAAGGACAAACCCACACCATCGCACTCGACCGACGAGTAGAAATCATACCCGTAGAAGAATAACCAACTTAACAAAATAATTTAGCATCATGAAACGCACAATTCAACGCGTAAAATTTTCCACTCAACGGTCGTTGCTTCTTCTTGCAGCCTTGATAAGCAGTGCCTATCTTTCTATGGTATATGCCGAAGG
>CAMFEN010000099.1 GCA_945949375.1 uncultured Bacteroidales bacterium
GGTTAATCCCGATGATATTGTAGATAAGTTCGGTGCCGACACCCTTCGTCTCTACGAGATGTTCTTGGGTCCGCTGGAGATGTCTAAACCATGGGATACCAACGGCATAGACGGCGTACACCGCTTCCTGAAACGCCTGTGGAACCTGTACGAGTCTATCGAGGAGGGCGAACCGACGGCGGAGGAACTGCGTAGCCTGCACAAACTGATAAAGAAAATCACGTGGGATATTGAGAACTTCTCGTTCAACACATCTATTCCCGCATTCATGATTGCACAGAACGAGTTGAACGCCCTCAAATGCCACAAGCGTGCTATCCTCGAGCCGCTGGCGATTCTGCTGGCTCCGTATGCACCGCACTTGGCAGAGGAGATGTGGCACAGATGCGGCAACGAGACTACGGTCTGCGATGCACAGTGGCCCGTTTGCAACGAGGCTTATCTTGTGGAGGACAAGCAGAAATACCCTGTGCAGTTCAACGGCAAGGTGCGTTTCACGCTGGAGGTGGCGAAAGACACGCCGCGCGAGGAAGTGGAGCGCATCGTGATAGCTGACGAGCAAACGGCGAAGTACTTGAACGGCGACACGCCGAAGAAAGTGATTGTCGTTCCGGGTCGCATCGTGAATATCGTTCTTTAGATTCACAAGGACACCATTCAAAAGGGTGGGGTATTGTTTTCATGTTTCAATTAGAGAGTGCATACAAGCCTACGGGCGACCAGCCGCAGGCGATAAAAGCCTTGGTGGACGGTATCAGGGCAGGTGCTGACGCGCAGGTGCTACTGGGCGTTACGGGTAGCGGCAAAACCTTCACGGTGGCGAATGTGATTGCGGAGCTTAATCGCCCGACGCTTATCATGAGCCACAACAAGACGCTTGCGGCGCAGTTGTATTCGGAGATGAAGGCGTTCTTCCCGAACAACGCGGTGGAGTATTTCGTTTCGTACTACGATTACTACCAGCCCGAAGCCTACATCCCCTCCACCGATACCTATATCGACAAAGACCTGAGTATCAACGAGGAGATAGATAGATTGCGTCTTTCGGCTACTGCGGCGTTGCTCAGCGGGCGGAAAGATGTGATAGTGGTGTCGTCGGTGAGTTGTATCTACGGCTTGGGCTCCCCGCAGGATATGTCGGCGCAGAGTATTCACCTGCGCGTGGGCGACCTGCTGCCGATGGATGATTTCCTGAAGATGCTGGTGGCAGCGCAGTATATCCGCAATGATATTGAATTCACGCGCGGGCGCTTCCGCGTGAAGGGCGATACGGTGGATATTGCCTTGGCATACGCGGAGATAGTGGTGCGCGTGGAGTTCTTTGGAAATGAGATAGACAGCATCTCCGAGGTCAGCACGCTCACGGGCATGGAGGGGGCGCAGTTTGCGGAATACAACATCTCGCCGGCGACTATCTTCGTTACCTCGCGCGAGCGGATAGATGCTGCCATGGGGCAGATAAAGCATGACCTCGCCAACCAAGTGCTGCATTTCCAAGAGATAGGCGAGCCGCTCTATGCCAAGCGCATAGAAGACCGCGTGAAGTACGACTTGGAGATGATTCAGGAGTTGGGCTACTGCTCCGGCGTGGAGAACTACAGCCGCTATTTTGACGGGCGTGAGCCGGGGACACCGCCGTACTGCCTGTTGGACTATTTCCCGAAGGACATGCTGCTGGTGATAGACGAGAGCCATGTTACCGTGCCGCAGATACGCGGCATGTACGGGGGCGATAAGGCGCGGAAGGATAACCTTGTGAACTATGGTTTCCGCCTGCCTGCTGCTCGCGACAACCGTCCGCTTACTTTCGATGAGTTCTTGGAGAAGACGGGGCAGACCATCTTTGTCTCTGCCACGCCGGACGAGTATGAGTTGCAGCGCGCAGAGGGCGTGGTGATAGACCAGTTGATTCGTCCGACGGGCTTGCTTGACCCCGAGATAGACGTGCGTCCGAGCGAGCACCAAGTGGATGACCTAATGGACGAGATACAGCAGCGTATCCGCCTCAATGAGCGCGTGCTGGTAACTACGCTCACCAAGCGCATGGCGGAGGAGTTGGACGACTACCTGCGGCGGTACGGCATACGGTCGGCGTATATCCATTCGGATATAGACACGATAGAGCGGGTGAAGATAATGGAAGACCTGCGCAAGGGACTATACGATGTGCTGGTGGGCGTGAACTTGCTGCGCGAGGGATTGGATTTACCGGAGGTGTCGCTAGTGGCGATACTGGATGCAGACAAGCCGGGTTTCCTTCGCGACCAACGGTCGCTGACGCAGACGGCAGGGCGCGCGGCAAGGCATGTGCACGGGAAAGTGATTATGTACGGCGACAGCATCACGCCCGCCATGCAGGCGACTATCGATGAGACCAACCGCCGCCGTAGCATTCAGATGGCGTACAACGAAGCACACGGCATCACGCCTACGCCGCTCCACAAAGCCATCACCACCTCTGCGCTCTCGGCGCTCTACAAAGACCCCGAGGCGGAGAAACAGCGCGTGGAGGAGAAGATAAAAGAGGGCTGGAAGACGGCGGCTTGGCAGCAGATGAACGCCAAAGACCTGAAGAAAGCCATTGAGCAGAAACGCCGCGCGATGTTGGCGGCAGCCAAAGACCTGAACTTCGACCAAGCCGCCTTCCTGCGCGATGAGATGCTGCAAATGGAGGACAAACTGCAAGCGATGGAATAAAGTGGTGCATCGAAAAAGCAAGCATCCCTGCCTGCTGATAGTAATTAGAGCAGGCGGGGATGCAATTTGTAAAATTTGTAAATTGGTATATAATACCACTTTTGCATCGGTATAGGAGTCTTTTACAAAGCAATTCCTATGATAGAATAAACTACACCGTCGCGTTCGATGAGCACTTGTCCGTTGCGAATAACTTTGCGGACGTTGGACTTATTTGCAGGTGCGGTGAAGGGTATGGAAGAGGGGGTATCCGTTAGTTCTGATAGATTTACAGCCGTCCCTTTTTTGTTGCACCAAATATACTCTGCCAACTCGGGGTAGTCGATGTAGGGATTGCGGTTGTGTTGGAAGTCGCTGACAGCATCCATGCGCTTGGTCTCTTTCTCGCTTACGGGGTCTTGGCGGTGCCATGTGATGAGCACTTCAATAAGCCAATCCTGAAATTCCAAATAGCTATCGTTACGCATTGCATAATATGAGCCCACATCTTTATTATCAGTACGCCAACCCTCATAGTTCTTTTTTCCGTTTGCTTTTAAGTCAGGGCAGTTACCATTTGTATCATGCCCATAACAGGTAGCCATATAGAAATATGCGCGAGCAAAATCACCTTTGTATTCATCCTTAGGCTCAAATACCCAATGCGCTTCTGATAATGTGCTTCCATCGGGTCGAATAACATTATGGACAGCTTTCCCTACACGCAACGAGCCTGTGTTTCCCGTCTTAAAATCCTGTGTAGGAATCCCCGGAGGATAGTTGCTACGTGAACTATTGGCTGTGCTATTCGATGGGTTCAGATGGTAGCAGTCTTTGTACTGGTCATATTCAGCTCCTCCCCACCACGATTTGGCAAAGGAGTGCTCGATGTTGCAACCGCTCACCGCCGCGCCTACCGAAGTGAACTTCTTCCAACTGTCGCAATACATATCCATGCAGTAGCCTTCTTCGTCTTGGTCGGAGTAGTAGAATACGCCCCAAGTGCTCTCTGCGCCGCTGCCGTAAGGGATAACTGTGTGCGGGCGGATAATCTGCCGCAAACTATCTTTTAGTTCACTGTCTTTGGTGCCGTCAATGGCATTGTAGTAGCCTACGGGCATTTCCTCGGCTTGTAGTAGCAATGGAATGAGGAGAAAGAAAATGGAAAGGAAGTGTTTGTGTTTCATCATAATGTTTAGAGATACTCCGAAAAAATCCCTCCAAATCTCTGCAAGGGCGTAGCACGCTGCAAGGCATTAACTCGTTATCCTGCTCGCTTACGCTCGCGAGATTTATTGGATTTTAACGGAGGATATGGAGTTGTTAGTATTATTCTTTATCTCAGTCTAAGGAATCCGATGCCGAAGCGGGCAACGGCTGCGCGCTCGAGGTCTTCGCGCACGGAGGGGTCGGCAATGCGGATGAGGGCTTTCGCGCGGTCTGCCAGCGGCAGGTTGCGCAAGAAGGCAATGCCGTGCTCGGTTACGATATACTGCGCCTGAAAGCGCGTGGTAACTACGCCCGCGCCCGGGGCGAGGTGCGCCACAATTTTCGACTGCCCTTTGTTGGTCATGCTGGGCAGTGCGATGAAGCACTTGCCTCCTTCGGAGAGGGCGGCACCATACATGAAGTCGTGTTGCCCGCCTACGCCGGAGATGATGGTCTCGCCTATGGAGTCGGCGCAAATCTGTCCTGTGAGGTCCACCTCAATGGCAGAGTTGATAGCCATGGCGCGTGGGTTTTGGCGTATGATTTGCGGGTCGTTGGTCCATGCTACATCGCGTATGACGAAGTCGCGGTTGCCATCGATGTAGTCGTAGAGGTGCTTGGAGCCGAGGACGAGGCTGCCGACCGATTTTCCCGGGAGAATTTTCTTCTGACTATTGTCAATGATACCTTTCTCGATGAGGGGCAGCACACCGTCGGTGATGGCTTCGGTGTGCAAGCCGAGGTGTTGGTGGTTGCTGAGGGCATTGATGACGGCGTTGGGTATGCCGCCTACGCCTATCTGCAGGGTGGCACCATCGGGTATTTCGTTGGCGATGAAGTTGCCTATCTTCGTGTCCACCTCTGAGGGGACAGGTGTCGGCACTTCCACCAAGGGCTCATCGCCGCGGCAGAGGGCTGTGATTTTGCTTACATGGATGACAGGGTCGCCGAAGGTGCGCGGCATGTACTTATTCACCTGCGCGATGATGGTCTTGGCACATTCCGCGCCGGAGAAAGCGATGTCGGCGGAGATGCCGAAGGAGCAGAAACCCTCTTCATCGGGCTCGCTCACGTTGAGGAACGCCACATCCACGGGTACCAAGCCGCTGCGGAAGAGCGATGGCACCTCGCCGAGGAAGCATGGGATAGTGTCTGCTACACCTTCTTTCATGGCGCGGCGCAGGTTGTTCGGCACAAAGATATTGAGTGCTCGGAAGGAGTCTATCAATTCTCGTTTGGCGTAGGGTGCGTCCTCCGGGTGTACGCCGAAGCCGCTGATGATTTTCACATCGCGCAACTCAGCAGCGCGGGCGGTGAGCGCACG
>CAMFEN010000100.1 GCA_945949375.1 uncultured Bacteroidales bacterium
GCCCATACCCCGCAAGCCTTCCGCCTGCCTTTGATTGCCTGCGCCTACACCCTTGCCCTGCAAGACCCCGCTTTGCAAGCCACCGACGACTGTGGCATAGTGCATAGATATTTGCCAATGGAGCAGATTTCCATAATACGCGGCGAAGAAAGCAACCGAAAGATAACATTTAAAGAAGACCTATGAGCGAACTCATTGAGAAAGGACACCTATTAGCAGATATTCGAGAAGTACTGCATACAAAAATGCAATTTTACAATATTCGCTTTGTACTATGAGCGCTTGCCGGGTAGTCAAGATAAAACTTACCGCGCACATAGAAGAACCATAGAATCAAAGTTAAATGTATATCTTAAGTAAGATAATTGATTAAAGATACTTAGTTGCCCAACAATAACAAAAGATGAGAAATATTTTTAATACATTAATTTCACTAATAAGGAAGATCTTATATGTATCAACTCATGAATTTTGTGAGAAATTTCACATTCGTCGGAGACCAAGAGTTATACAATTACCTATCACAAGTAGGTGCAACTCTGCCTGTGTAACGTGCAACGTATGGAAGAAAGAATTTGAGAAGAAAGATGTTGATGCTGAGCAACTAACAACAGTTTTGAGAGATCCTTTTTTCAAAAAAGTAAATGCTGTAGGGGTAAATGGAGGAGAACTATCTCTGCATCCTCATTTCATACAAGTTATAGAATCTATCCTTACACTTCCCCGCATAAAATATATTTCCGTTATATCCAATGGATTATTAACTGAAAAACTATTGAGTGTTTTAAAAGAAACGAAGAAAAAATGTGAGAAGAAATCTGTAATACTAACCTTGACTTTATCAATAGATGGGGTTGGTGAGGTACAAGAAAGGGTTAGAGGAGTTAAACATGCGTACATGAAAGTTTATAACACATTAATCTCTATCTTAAATAATCAACAGGTTTATTGTGATCATATCAATATCGGTTGCACAATATCATCATATAATGTATATTATTTACCTCAGATGGAATTATTATCTCAGCAGCTTCATATTCCTATTGAGTTTCATTTAGCGGTTCCAAATAAAAGAATACATACATTTGAGGATGCTAATCGTTATAGTGTATTGGCAGATACAAGAGCCACTAAAATTGCAGCAGAGTTTTTTTACAAAAAAATGGAAGAACGTAGTTCATCTATGTATGATGCCTTACGTTATTTTATGCAGTATAAGTTCCTAACTAAGAATGGAGAAAAACGTATGGCATTATGCAGTTATAAGTATCAAGATGTCACAGTTGATGAGAATCTGAATCTTTATTTATGTGCAACTGCTAGTGATTGTATTGGCAATCTACAAAAGGAGACTCCAAAACAAATGTTTGAAAAAGGGAAGATTAAAGAAATGGAGAACAAAACATTTAAGAATTGCAATACTTGTATCCACTATTGTTGGCAACCAACTTTTAAGGCATTATTATCATTTTTATTTTTTAAAATTAGGAAGACTATCAACGTTACAAAATTTAAGTTTTTACTCAAATGGAAGTTATAACAATCATAGGATGGTATGGCACTGAAACCATAGGTGATCGAGGAATACTCGCTGGGTTGTTACGAGTTTTTTCTGAGAAATACACGTCATTCTCTATTCGGTTAGGATCATTGTTTCCATTCTTTTCAGAAAGATGCTTGATTGAGGATATTTCTTTTTATAATAGAATATCACAGAATAAATTAGGCGTCATTCAGGTGTTTGACATCAATGATATTTGTACGCTGAAGAAAAATATCAACGACTCATCGATTGTTTGTTTTGGCGGGGGACCGCTTATGGATATTCCATACACCTTTATTATGGAGTATGCGATGGATTATGCACATAGGAAAGGTATTGCTACTATGATATTGGGGTGTGGTGTAGGACCACTCTCCAAAAAGGACATAATAAAATCCGTTTTACGTATCATTGACCAAACAGATGTCTGTTTATTTCGAGATGAGAAATCTGTAGAAACCTACCATATTCTGGGAGGAACTAAGCAAATAAAATCCATTATTGATCCCGCAAGTTTTTGCGCTTCTTATTTCTTTACAAATACTGCTCAGAAAGAACAACACATAGAAAATTCGATTGTTATGAATTTCCGTGATGTTCATAAGGATCAATACTCGACTACCAATGTTAGTTTATACGATGATTATTTTATATCATTAATCAGAAGAGAATTGCAAACTAATCCCGATATGCTTGTACAATTGGTACCTATGCACACTTTTAAGCATGGAGGTGATGATAGATACTATCTAAATTATCTTCGTTCATTATTGTCTGCCGAGGAACAATCAAAAGTATTTGTTCATAATAATCCTTTGTCTTTGGAAGATACGATGAAAATATATTTTCAAGCACATCATTGTTATGGTATGCGTTTTCATGCTGTACTATTACAAACACTATTAAATGGAAGGAATATTATATTAGACTATACAAATCCTACCAAGGGTAAAATTATCGGACTTTTGCAACAACTATCAGCAATCAGTATATACACACATGCTTATCAATCGTTATCTCAACCACCATATAGCACTGTTCTTGAAACTCCTAATCATAATCCAAACAAGTTTCATGAACTTATAAAATATTATTTTGAAACTTTTTTGGAATCTTTGTAAATATTTGCAAACCATGAGAGTCGCAATCATACATTCTTGTTTTGGTGGTTTTTTTCCTCGTTTTTATGATAATCTTTGTGCTGCTATAAAGGACCATGGTGGCAGTTACAAACTATTTCTACCAAACACAAAAACCAATCGTTTGGCGAAAACACAAGGTAAGCAAATTTTTGGGACAAGACTTAATGTACCTCTCCATCGTCTATGGTACAAAATAACAGGCCTACAAGATATTTTTTCTATTTTTGACACACTAATCCTTATTCTCAAATTAAAGAAATACAAACCGGATGTTGTTCATCTGCATATTATCAATGATTTCTACATAAACACCCCTTTGTTTTTTCGATTTTGTAATAAAAACCATATTCCTATTATCTGGACAATGCACGATTGTAGAGCCTTCACTGGTCGTTGCGCGTACTTTGATGAAATTGGGTGTGATAAGTGGAGATATGGTTGTGGAAAATGTCCGCAGAAAACACTCTACTTGCCTACACGCATAGACAATTCAAAACTACAATGGAATATCAGAAAAAAAATATATCAAAAGGTAAATAACCTGACTATTGTTACGCCCTCATATTGGTTAGCGGATACCATTGCTAAATCCTCCCTTAAACACATCCCCTGTTACGTTGTACACAATGGAATTGCCATTGAGGAGTTCGGCACTACACAGCCGAGTTTTTTACCGATAACGGAAAGGATTATTTCATCCGGAAAACACATTGTTTTAGGTATAGCAAGTGCGTGGGAAGAAAGGAAAGGTCTCAATACATTCCTAAAATTAGCAAATGACCTGCCCGATGACTATCAAGTTGTATTGGTTGGCAAAATGCCTATAGAAGAGACCAAGATCATAACTATTTCTCCTACTCAATCATTGAGCACATTAGTAGGGATATATCAATCAGCTGATGTATTCGTAAATCCCACATTGGCAGATAATTTTCCTACCACAAATATAGAATCTTTGGCTGCGGGAACTCCTGTTGTAACATATCAAACGGGAGGTAGTGCAGAAGCCATTGATGAAATGTGTGGAATTGCTGTAACCAAAAATGATTATTTTGCTTTGCGTGAAGCCATTATTCAGGTTGTAAAGAATAGGGCATATTATTCAAAGGAAGCATGCCGGAATAGAACAAAAGAATTTTCGTTGAAACAATATGATGAGTATGTTAAACTATATCTTTTAAACAATCTTCCTTAACATTTATGCATACATCCCACTTAGTTTCCATTATTACGGTAACATATAACGCTGAGAAATATTTAGAACAAACCATTCGAAGCGTCATTGCGCAAACATACCCTAACATAGAGTATATCATTATTGATGGTGGCAGTACAGATGGTACCATAGATATTATCAAAAAATACAGCGACCGTATTGCTCATTGGGTTAGTGAGCCGGATAAAGGTATCTACGATGCAATGAATAAAGGTATTCGCTTCGCACATGGAGAACTAATTGGTATTGTGAATGCAAGCGATTACTACGCAAAAGACACCATTCAAAAAGTAGTAGAAGCATACCAAACCCATCCAAATGCCGGTATCCTTCATGGAAATATAAATATGCTCAACGAAGACGGAAGCCTATTTAAGCATAAAGTAGCAGATACCAACTTACAACATTTAGAAATAGGCTTTTCCATCTTTCACCCGACATTCTTCGTTGCAAAAAGAGTGTATAATACAATGGGGCTATATGACACAACTTTTCGCTTAGCCGCAGACTATGACTTTGCATTGCGCTGTTGGAAAGCTGGGACTGAGTTTTACCATATTGATAGTGTATTGAGTAATTTTAGAGTAGGCGGTGCCACCAACCAACAAAGGCAGAAAAGTTTAGCAGAAAGCAAACGTGCACTCATCAACAATGGCATATCGGAGCAAGCCGCAGAAAAAACCTACTTAATATGGAAATCTAAAATGAGAAAAGATATTCTTGCCCGCTTTGTATATGACAAACTAAGAAAAATTTTTCCTCTCGCTTTCGTGCAAAAAACAAGTGAGTTTATCAAGATTAAATGATACAATAGAAAGAATCTTTCTACACTTTCGAAGCAAAAGCTAACTCACACATCTGGTATCAAAGTTAGAATATTAAGCCAAATGCGTATATTAAAAATTCTAAATTTTACAACCCTCACAAATAATTGATTTACAGCTTCATCCTATTTACCAATCATGCCAAAAATTTCCGTCATATCCCCCGTGTACAATGTATCTCAATACATTACACTTTGCATGGATTCGTTGCGCGGACAGACGCTCCGCGAGATAGAAGTGCTGTTTGTGGACGATAGGGGAACGGATAACAGTGTAGAGATAATCCACAACTATATCAAAGCACATAGTTTGCAGGATAAGTGGCGCGTTATCACCATGCCCGAGAACGGCGGACCGGGAGCGGCTCGCAACATGGGTATTCAAGAGGCAACGGGGGAATATATCGCTTTCGTAGATGCGGACGATCGGGCAGAGCCAGCAATGTTTGAGGTGCTCTATAACGC
>CAMFEN010000101.1 GCA_945949375.1 uncultured Bacteroidales bacterium
GGGGGACTCTATTTTTATCTCAGGCGAAGACTATTTCGGGGTGGTGAATGCTGATGGTGAGTTGGTGGAGACCGACCCGCAGTCGGTGGGGCTGCCTAACTTGTCCCGATCGGTTGGGAAGTTGGCACGCTATCTGCTTGTTCGGCGAACGGAGAGTGGCGAATTGGTGTATATCACACCCGATGATATGCCTGCTTTCTTCATAGGCGGATTTGCCAATATCGTTTTTGACGCGCAGGGGGATATTATCATTGGCGGCATATCGGGCTTCCGCAAAATCGCTCTCGGCGATGGGGAAATACCTGAGGCTTCCTCCCCCTCTGAACTTATCCCGACCGGTCGGCAGCAAGAGGAAGAGAATGTGTCCGAGGTGTTCTATTTCCGCCGCTTGCGGACTATCAGTCCTACTTTGGAAACGGTGTACGGCGAGGGTGCGCAGTATGGCTGCGACTTCACGGAGAATGCGCCGATAACCTTGCCTGCGAACATCTATTCGCTGAGGGTGGAGTTTGCGGGCGGTAGCCCTTTGGCGGACAACGTGCGCTTTTCTACGAGGTTCTGGCCCGCCGAGCAGGAGTTCTCTGCATTTACCAACGCTTCTGAACGTGAGTTCACCGCGCTGCGTGCAGGCACGTATCGCTTGGATGTGCAGATGTTGGACGAGGGCGATGCCCTACTTACCGGCACAAAAAGCGCTTCGCCTGTGGTGCGCAGTCTGTATATCACGGTCAGCCGCCCATGGTATGCGTCGTGGTATGCTATCGTGCTATATTGCTTGATTATAGGCGCATTTGCCTGCTACGTCGCCTTCGCTGTGCGCCGACGTATCAATGCGAACAAACAGCGGATTGTGGACGAGAAGAACCGACAGTTGCAAGAGCAGCAGGTGCGTATCTTGCAGTTGGAGAACGACAAAGCGCAGTTCTCCCTACGGCAGAAATCACAGGAACTCAGCACCATGCTCCTCTCGGAGAATGCCCGCAAGGAACTGACCAACGATGTTCTGCTCGATGTGCGGCGATGCCTTGATGCCATCAATATGAAGCAATATGATGATGCTCGATCGCGGATGATTGCGTTGCAGAACCGATTGGCGAAGAATGCGGATGCCAACGTGGATTGGCAACGCTTTGAAGACAACTACGACCTCGTGAATGATCAGTTTATTCAACGCCTTAAACAGACCTTCCCGTGGATGAACAAGCAGGAACGCCGCCTCGCCGTGTATATCCGTATGGGGCTGACCTCAAAAGAGATTGCTCCGTTGCTGAACATCTCCACCCGCGGCGTGGATATGATGCGGTATCGGATGCGTGAGAAGATGGAACTGCCGGCGCATACTGCTCTGAAACAGTATTTTAATGAGTTGTAAGTCCTATTGATTTCTTTTTGCTCAGTTATGCGGCAGGAGATTATTTGTCGGCTGTTTTTCTAAAAGGCTTGCATATTTGAAAAAATAATCGTACCTTTGCAGCCGATTTCGAATTCAATTAGAATATTTACAAATTCTTAATATTTTTATGGCGCAGCATTATGAAGCAGCCGGCGTGAATTTGGAAGCCGGTTATGAAGTGGTAAGTCGAATCAAGTCGCATGTGAAGAGCACGATGCGGTTTGGCTCGATGGGTAACATTGGTTCGTTTGGCGGAATGTTCGACTTGTCGGCATTGCAGGTGAAGGAGCCAATCTTGGTGAGCGGCACGGACGGTGTTGGCACGAAACTGAAGATTGCTTTTGCAATGGACAAACACGATACAATCGGTATAGATGCGGTGGCGATGTGCGTGAACGATGTGTTGGCGCAAGGAGCAGAGCCGCTTATTTTTTTAGATTATGTGGCTGTCGGGCATAACGTGCCGGCGAAGATAGAGTCGATAGTAGCCGGTGTGGCAGAGGGTTGCCGTCAGGCGGGTTGCGCGCTCGTGGGTGGTGAGACCGCCGAGATGCCCGGGATGTACGGCGACGGCGAGTACGACATTGCGGGGTACACGACGGGTGTGGTGGAGAAGTCGAAACTGATTGACGGCACGAAGGTGGCAGTGGGCGATGTGCTGGTGGGTATTGCCTCGACTGGTGTACACTCTTCAGCCTCGTGCGTAAAATTGTGGCAGACGCGGGCAAGGATTTGCATACTGTTTATCCTGAGCTGGATGCGGAGAAGCCGCTGGGCGAGGTGCTGCTGACGCCGACGCGAATCTACGTGAAGCAGGTGTTGGAGGTGATAAAGCACTGCGACGTGCACGGCGTGGCGCATATCACGGGTGGCGGATTCGACGAGAACATCCCCCGTATCTTCCGGCCCGGGCAAGGCTTTTCTATTAAGGAGGGCTCGTGGGAGATACTGCCGGTGTTCAAGTGCTTGGAATCGTGGGGCGGAGTGCCTCACCGCGAGATGTTCAACATCTTCAATATGGGTATCGGCATGGTGATTGCGATGCCTGAGGCGGACGCACAGCGGGCGATAGAGATCCTTGCGAAGTACGGCGACAAGGCGCAGGTGATCGGTCGGGTGATTGAAGGCGAGAATGAGATTGTGTAAGATTGTTTAACGACAGAATGACCGCTCACTGCGTTCGCTTAAAGACCGTCTTGCGACTGTCCGACCGCTGACGCTGAAAGACTGATATAGTATCGGATAGTGAAACGGTCGGACAACGAAGTGATCGTTCAGCGGAGCGGTCTAAAATTTATAAATAGAAAAATAGTCAAATAGTCAAATAAGATATGCGGGTATTAGTTAGCGTAAGCGACAAGACGGGCTTGGTGCCCTTTGTGAAAGGTCTGCAAGCGGCAGGCTGGGAAGTGATTGCCACAGGTGGCACGCAACGGCTCTTGGAAGATGAGGGCGTGAAGACCATCGGCATTAGTGAAGTAACCGGTTTTCCGGAGATTTGCGACGGGCGCGTGAAGACGCTTCATCCGAAGGTGCACGGGGCACTGCTGGCGCGTCGGGACGAGCCGAGCCATATGCAGGCGCTGGCGGAGAACGGTATCGAAACGATTGATATGGTGTGCGTTAACCTCTATCCCTTCCGCGAGACCATCGCCAAAGAGGGTGTTACGATGGCAGAGGCGATTGAGAAGATTGACATAGGCGGACCGTCTATGCTGCGGTCGGCGGCGAAGAACTGGAATGATGTAACCGTAGTGTGCGATCCGACCGACTACGATACCATCCTTAGCGAGGTGCGCGCCACGGGTAACACCACCAAAGAAACACGTTTGCGCTTGTCGGCAAAGGCATACACCCATACGGCGGAGTACGACTGCTGTATTGCGACCTACATGCGGCAGCAGGCGGGGCTGAACGAGAAACTCTTCCTTGAGTTCGACCTCAAGCAGGGGCTTCGCTATGGCGAGAACCCGCATCAGCATGCGAAGTTCTATGCGGCTACGGAGGCGGTGCCTTTCTCCTTGGCGTCGGCAAAGCAGTTGAACGGTAAGGAGTTGAGTTATAATAATATACAAGACGCTAATGCTGCGCTGAATATCGTGCGGGAGTTTGGCGATGTGCCTTTCTGCGTAGGCTTGAAGCACATGAACCCTTGCGGCGCGGCGATAGGAAAGGATGTGGTGGACGCGTGGACAAAAGCCTACGAGGCGGACAAGGTGAGCATCTTCGGCGGTATTGTAGCGACCAACTGCGAGGTAACGCGCGAGGCGGCAGAGCTGATGAAGCCTATCTTCTTGGAAATCATCATGGCTCCGAAGTTCTCAGAGGGTGCGCTGGAGGTACTTTGCACGAAGAAGAATCTGCGTCTGCTGGAGGTGGATATGTCGGCGGATACCGCATCGCATATGCAGTATGTGAGCGTGAACGGCGGGCTACTGGCGCAGGAGTTGGATACTACGACTAAGACTATCACGGCGGATATGTGCGTTACCAAGGTGCAGCCGACGGAGGAGCAACTGACTGATTTGCAGTTTGCTTGGCGTATCGTGAAACATGTGAAGTCGAATGCTATCGTGGTGGTGAAAGACGGCAAGACGCTGGGCGTTGGTGCCGGTCAGATGAACCGCGTGGGCTCGGCAGGTATCGCGCTGAAGCAGGCAGAGGAAGCGCTTGCTGCGGAGGGTAAGGATATCCGCAAAGAGGGGCTGGTGATGGGCTCGGACGGTTTCTTCCCCTTCGGCGACAGCGTGGAGAGTGCGGCGCAGTATGGCATTGCTGCGATAGTGCAACCCGGCGGTAGCGTGCGCGACGAGGAGAGCGTAGAGGCGGCGAACAGACACGGAATCACCATGCTCTTCACGGGTATGCGGCATTTTAAGCATTAGGTTGAGACCGCACTGCGTGCTGTTAGACCTTAGACCGCACTCGTGCTGTTAGATCGCACTTCGTGCTGTTAGACTGAATTACTGTTGAATATACAATACTAATTTACCCAACACCCTCCCTTGTAGGGAGGGGTGGGGTGGGCCTTATTTTATGAAGAAAGTACTTGTAATCGGTTCGGGTGGGCGTGAGCATGCCATTGTGCATGCTCTCGCGCGTAGCCCGCAAGTGGAAAAGATATATTGTGCACCCGGGAATGCGGGTATTGCCGCGCTGGCGGAGTGTGTGGCGGTCAAAGACACGGATGTGCAGGGGCTGTTGGCTTTCGCACGGGAGCAAGCCGTTGATTTGACGGTGGTGGGTCCTGAGGCGGCGTTGGCGGCAGGCGTTGTGGACGCATTCCGCAATGCGGGCATGCCTATCTTCGGGCACACGCAGGCGGCGACGCAGATTGAGTCCAGCAAGGAGTTTGCTAAGCAAATCATGACTAAATACCATGTGCCCACGGCTGGTTATCGGTCGTTTGAACGCTACGAGGATGCTATCGCTTATGTGCGTGCAGGGAGTCTGCCTACCGTGTTGAAATACGATGGTTTGGCGGCAGGCAAGGGCGTGGTGATAGCGGAGACCTTGGAAGAGGCGGACGCGGCTTTGCAGGATATGCTCTGCAACGAAGCGTTCGGCAAAGGCAAGGTGGTGATAGAAGATTTCCTGCAAGGTCCGGAGTTTTCCTTTATGTGCTTCGTGCATGGGGAGGATGTTTATCCGATGCCGCTCTCGCAAGACCATAAGCGTGCGTATGACGATGACAAAGGTCCGAATACGGGCGGCATGGGCGCTTATACGCCGCTGCCGTTCATCACCGAGGAGGACGAGACCTTTGCACTGGAGCATATCCT
>CAMFEN010000102.1 GCA_945949375.1 uncultured Bacteroidales bacterium
TAGTCGTACTGGCAGGCGGTGATGTCCGACAATACCGCGGAGCCCGTGGGATAGCCTCCGGCACCTCGTCCGAACATGAACTGCTTGTCGTAAAACAGTCCCTTGATAACCACACCGTTAAACTCATCCTCCACACCGTAAATATATTTCTTCGGCGAGATGAGTTGCGGCATAACAGACATGATTAGTTCGTTGTCGGGCAGTTTCTCCACATGCCCCACCAACTTGATTCGCCTGCCTTTCTCCAAGGCGAAACGCACATCGTCGGTGTTCATGTGCTGAATACCGAAAGTAAAGATTTCTTCGGGAGCGACATACAAGCCGAAGGCGTGTACGGTGATGATTATCAGTTTGAAGAGCGAGTCCCACCCGCCTACGTCCAGCGTGGGGTCGCTCTCTGCAAATCCCAACTCCTGCGCCTTGCGCAGCGCCGCCTCGTAGGTCATGCCCTCTAACATCATCTTCCAAAGGATGAAGTTGCTGGAGCCGTTGAGGATACCTTTCACCGAGGTAAGCAACTCATTATCATAGTATTCCTCTAAATTTCGGATGACGGGAATGCTGCCGCAGGCGGAAGCGTCGTAGAGCAACGCCACATGGTGCTCGCGCTGAATCTGTATGAGTTCGGGCAAGTGGCGCGCCAGCATCTTCTTGTTGCCGCTCACCACAGGCAATCCCTGCAGCAACGCGCGTTTCACTATCTGATACGACGCCTCGGCATCGTCTATCAGTTCGACGATGAGGTTGATATGCGGGTCATTGAAGAGGTCGTCGGCATTGTTGGTGAAGCGTGCCCTCACTCCGCGGTCTTTGCGAAGATTGCGCACGCAGATACGCTCTATCGTAACATCCTCTGCGCCAATACGTTGCAGCACATCATACAGCCCCCGCCCCACCGTGCCGAAGCCAAATAAACCTATGTGTAAATGCTTTTTCATATTTTCTTTGATTAAGGATTAAGGACACAGGATAAAAGACTAAATAGTGTTGACTCTGAGAGTGCGGCCTGGAGACCGCACCTCCATGAAACTTCAGAGACAAAGGTAATAAGTCTTTCATCCTTATTCCTTTATCCTTCATCCTTTATAAACTTTTTTATTATCTCGTTCAGCAAGTCTGCCTCCACGAGGAAACCGTCGTGCCCGAAAGGCGAGTCTATCACGTGAAACTCATGGTTGGGGAATCGGTCAAGGATGGTCTGATGTTCCTCGGGTGTGAAAAGCAGGTCGCTGGAGATAGCGACTACCAGCGTTGGCGTGTGTATCGGCTCGCCATCGGGAATGAAATGGCTATCCACCGCGTCCATCATGCGCAAGTAACTATACGCATTGAAGCGCCTGCGCAGTTTCTCCCCCTGATAGCGCTGGTAGGTCTGCACACGATGTTTGAACACGCGCTCGCTATCGAGGGACTCACCCTCGCCCGCTTTCGGGATGGGCGTTTCCGTGTCTGCCTGCGAGAGGTTGTATGCGGCTCCGCCGCGGTAACTGAGCAACGCGATGGATCGCGCCACAGCCATGCCGTCTTGCCCTGCCTCTACGTTGCGTTCGCCTAATGTCGGGTCGAGTTCCATCGCCATGCGCTGGCTCTCGTTGAATGCGGCTATCCACGGTGTGCAGCGCATGCCCGTAGCGATGAACGCAAAGCGTTTGGCAAACTGCGGCTCTTCTACCGCCCACTGCAGCGCCTGAAAGCCGCCGATGGAGGCACCGATAAGCAGTTGCACCCGGTCTATCCCCAAGGCATGAGCCAGCAACTGATGGGCATGCACCATGTCGCGCACGGTTACTTTCGGGAAGTCGCCATACCACGGCTCGCCCGTCTCGAGGCAAACAGAAGTAGGTCCCGTAGTGCCGTAGCAGGAGCCGAGGATGTTCGCGCAGACGATGAAGTATCGGTTCGGGTCAAGGAAGCGTCCCGCTTCCACGGTGTGCGGCCACCAGTCTGCCACATCCGAGTTGGCGGTCAGCGCATGGCACACCCATATCACATTATCCTTCGCCGCCGACAGCGCACCGAAGGTGTGATATGCAATTTGGAGAGTGGGCAACCGATGCCCACTCTCCAAATAAAACGGATAATCGTGTGTGTAGATTTTCACAGATTAAGCGAAAAATTCTTTTACTTTCTCGTTGAGGACAACCTCCTCTTGGAAGATGTAAGCACCGGTCTTAGGCGACTTAACCATCTTAATGCACTTGCTATGTGCGCGACCCGAGTTACCTGTTTGCAGAGTCGCAACCGCTTTCTTTGCCATAGTTCGAAAATGTTAATGATTACTTAATCTCCTTGTGGATGGTGTACTTCTTCAAGTAAGGGTTGTACTTTTTGAGTTCCAAACGCTCAGGAGTGTTCTTGCGGTTCTTGGTGGTGATGTAGCGAGACATACCGGGAACACCGCTGGCTTTTTGCTCTGTGCACTCAAGGATTACTTGAACGCGTGCTTCTTTTGATTTCTTTGCCATTGCTTCTCCTCCTTTTTACTTGTAAAGATACCCCTTCTCAGCAGCATTCTTCAGCGCTGCGTCAAGGCCGATTTTGTTGATAGTTCTCAGACCGGCTGCACTCACGTTCAACTCGATCCATGTGTCCTGTTCTACCCAGTAGAACTTGCGGCGGAAGAGGTTCACATCAAACGTCCTCTTGGTGTGACGTTTTGAGTGAGACACATTGCATCCACCCATGGCTTTCTTGCCTGTAATTTGACAAATCTTTGACATTGTATTATAGTATTTAATTTTTTCACAGCCAATCCACCGCACATCTCAACCCAAATCCTTATAATAAATCATTTTCGCCCCGTTAGCTCCGCAAGGTCAGTTTACGAATTTCGAATTCACACAATTTCAAATTTTGCACCACCCTACTCTTCTTGCTCATTACGCAACAAATCGGCTCTTTTGAGCCTACTCCACGCGAAAAATCGTGCAAAGGTACTTCTTTTTTTTCAAATACGCAAATCTTTTTGCTATTTTCTTCAAAAAAAGTGTATTTTCTTTGTTTTTCGTCCCTTTTGTGCATACTTTTTGCCCTAAAGAGCAGCCAAACGTTTGCACTACAGTCTCTTTGCAGTCGCGCAAAGGAGAGGAAATGGAAAGGATAAATTTTGGTGTTTTTCAGTGGAGTTATTGCGGCAACTCCACTAAAAAACAAGACAAACTATCGTCTAAGTAAACCCATCCGGCACAAAAGGATAGATTTTTATGAAGTTTGTCTGCTGAATCACCTACTAATCACCTACTAATCACCTACTAATCACCTACTAATCACCTACTAATAATTAACCATACTCATGTGCTAATAAGTTCGCTCTGCCATTCAGTAGTGGCGCGCGAAATTTGAAAAAAAGCCTGCAAGGATGTCTTGAAAGGCTGCATAAGAAGAAAATTATTTATATAGTTGTCGAATTTTGGGGAGGAGGTATACTTTTTCGCAAAAATATTTGGAAATTTACGTTTTTTTTTGTACCTTTGCACAAAATTTTGTACCCACATCAAACAATAATGTGTTTTTGTAATTTAGCGTTTTGTAATATGAAAGTAAAAATGAACCATGAAAAAAGCCATCTGCTGTTGGTTGGGATGTTAGTGCTTTTCCTACTCTCTGCATGTGAAACTCCCAAACAAAAAATGAGCGGTTCCTATGTATTATCCTCTACTTGCACATTAGTTTATTCTGATGGCAGCAAAGTAGCAGGAGATTCCAAAGGTTACACCGAGGCTATTGTATTTGAACGAGGAAATAAAATGTATATGCAAACTTGCTGGTGGGGATTACCTGTTTTTGAAGATGCAAATTTACCGGGCCCCGTCATTGTACGTAAACCACAAAACAAAACCAAAGTCATAATCGACTCAGTGGTCACGGTTAAAGCTATGTATCTTTTAGAATCGGGCTATGTACGCGCTATACGCAGCGGAATACTCTATTTGCCCTATCCTATAGAAGTAAGTTACGTCCAAAATAAAGGCTTGCATTTTTATGACAGCGACTATTTTCAGGTATTAGTTTATGATTGGAATGAAGAAAGCGGGAGCGAGAGTTATGACTATAACATGGAGGCAAAATTTAAATATGGTCTATTTCCCTCTACAAAAGAAGACACATGGAAAGTTACATTGGAATTAGAAAAAATATCCACAGAAGAATACCCCGATAAACCACTCATTGTCAAAGTGGAATACGATATACAAGTTGGAAAGGTTTCATACCCCCTTTTAGTCAATTATTAAAATTTATGGTAATGATATACGAGTTGACCCAAATTGTTTATCAAATACAAGCCCCAAAGGGGCGACATAACTCTATTTTGAATCGCCGGGGCAACATGTATATCATTGCTAAATTTATAGCAGTTATTCTATCTGCGGAGCACTATATAAAAATTAGATAAACAATAAGTTGAGATATGTTTAATAATTTGTCGGAGCGGCTGGAACGCTCGTTTAAGATTCTGAAGGGTGAAGGACGTATCACCGAGATTAACATAGCGGAGACCGTGAAGGACATCCGCAAGGCATTGCTGGAAGCCGATGTGAACTACAAAACTGCCAAGCAGTTTACTGACCAAGTGAAAGCCAAAGCGCTGGGGCAGAACGTGATGACCGCCGTGCGACCCGGGCAGTTGATGGTGAAAATCACCCATGACGAGTTGGCAGCGTTGATGGGGGGTGAGGCGCAGGAAATCAACCTGAAAGGCTCGCCTGCGGTAATCCTGATGTCGGGTCTGCAAGGCTCCGGTAAGACAACCTTCGCAAGCAAACTGGCGAACTATCTGCAGCCGAAGAAAGGTAAGAAAGTGATGCTGGTGGCGTGCGATGTGTATCGTCCGGCTGCCATCGAGCAGTTGCGCGTGTTGGGCGAGCAGATAAATGCCAAAGTCTATACGGGCGAGGGCGAGAGCAACCCCGTGAAGAAGGCTGAGAAAGCCATCGCCGAGGCGCGCGTGTATGGCTACGATGTTGTGATTGTGGATACGGCGGGTCGCTTGGCGGTGGATGAGCAGATGATGCAGGAGATTGCGGCTATCAAGCAGGCTATCAAGCCCACGGAGACGCTCTTCGTAGTGGATGCGATGACCGGTCAAGATG
>CAMFEN010000103.1 GCA_945949375.1 uncultured Bacteroidales bacterium
CGATGTGATAGGCACTATCTTCTCCGGCTCTTCCGTCATCGACCACGAGGGTACCGCCGGATTCGGGAAAGGTGCTGTGGTGGCGATGTACACATCTGCAGAACTGATGGGGCAGTGCCAGGCATTGGCATACAGCACCGACAACGGACAGACCTTCACCAAGTACGAGGGCAACCCTATCATCACCGAGGCAATACCCGATTTCCGCGACCCCAACTTCTTCTGGAACGAAGAGACCAAGGAGTGGAACCTTGTGCTCGCGTGTGGGCAAGAAATGCGATTCTATGCCTCCGATGACCTGAAGCACTGGCGCTATCTCTCCGCCTTTGGCAGCAACTACGGCTGCCACTCGGGCGTATGGGAATGCCCCGACCTCTTCCCGCTCAAGGACGAGCAGGGCAATACTCACTGGGTGCTTATCTGCAACATCAACCCGGGCGGACCTGCCGGAGGCTCTGCGGCGCAGTACTTCGTCGGGCAGTGGGACGGCAAGACCTTCACCTGCCGCCACACCGACACACGCTGGATGGACTATGGCAAGGACCATTACGCCACGGTCTCCTTCAGTAACGCCCCTGATGGACGACGCACCGTCATCGGATGGATGAGCAACTGGCAGTATGCCAACCAAGTGCCCACCAAGCAGTTCCGCTCCGCCAACACCATCGCACGCGACCTCTTCCTATATACCGTCAAGGGTGAACTCTATTTGGGCTCCCGCCCGGCACCCGAATACGACGGAAAGGGGCTCGACCAAGTGGTGAAAATCAAGTCGCAGAAGAAGCCCACCGTGGTTACCCTCAGCAACGAGCAGGGCGAGGAGTTCCTGATTACCTACGACCCCAAAGCCATGACCCTCTCTGTGGATAGAAGCAAGAGTGGGGTAGTGGACTTCTCTGCCGACTTCCCCGTACCGGCTACTGCTCCCGTACAGCGCAAACTGACCTCTCTGCGTATCTTCATCGACCGCTGCTCCGTAGAAGTCTTTGGCAACAACGGCGAGGTTTGCCTCACCTCCCTCGTCTTCCCGCAAAGCACATTAAAACTTTGATATAAGACCGCGCTTCGCGCTGTCAGAAGTTAGACCGCGCTTCGCGCTGTTAGAAATTAGACTGCTGTCCGGGTACGCAGGCGTCCCCGCCTGCTGAAAGACCGTCTAACGACTATTAAATTCGTAATTCGTAATTCGTAATTTGTAAATCGTAAATCTTTTAATGGTTTTTTAATGGTCTTTAACGGAGAATATCAAAGAATAATTAACGGCTATTAACGGAGAACAATCGTAAATCGTAAATCGTAAATTAATATCATGTCTTCTTCCAACAAAACTTCTTTCGGTGCTTTGGCAGTAGTGATGCTCTGCTTCTTCACCATGGGCTTTGTCGATTTGGTCGGCATAGCCAGCAACTATGTGCAGCAAGACCTCGGCTTGTCCGACTCTCAGGCGAACATCATGCCCTCGCTGGTCTTCTTCTGGTTCCTAATCTTCTCGGTGCCCACGGGCATGTTGATGAACAAAATCGGCAGAAAGCGCACCGTGCTGCTCTCCATCATCGTTACGGTATTGTCGCTGGTGCTGCCTATGTTCGGCAATTCCTATCCCCTGATGTTGGTGGCGTTCTCGCTCTTGGGTATCGGTAACGCCCTCATGCAGACTTCGCTGAACCCCTTGGTGTCGAACATCGTAACGGGCAACCTGTCTTCCACGCTCACCTTCGGGCAGTTCGTGAAGGCGATTGCATCGTTCCTTGCGCCGTATATCGCTATGTGGGGTGCTACGCAGGTGCTGCCCTCCGCAGGCTTGGGATGGCGCGTGCTCTTCCCTATCTATGGTATCATCGGCGTGCTGGCTATCGTTTGCTTGGGGATGACCACCATCCACGAAGAGCCCGTAGCGAAAGGCAGCAGCGTGATAGACTGCTTCCGACTGCTGGGCAAGCCTTTTATCTTGCTCTGCTTCCTGAGTATCATGTGCCATGTTGGTATTGATGTCGGCACCAACACCACGGCGCCCAAAATCCTGATGGAGCGCCACGAGATGACGCTGGCAGAGGCAGGTTTTGCTACCTCGCTCTATTTCATCTTCCGTACCCTCGGATGCCTCTCGGGCTCCGCTATCCTGCGCAAAGTGTCGGAGAAAGTGTTCTTCGCTATCTCGGTCGGCATGATTATTGCCGCGATGATTATCTTGGCAGTAGGCGATGTGAAGTGGTTGCACTATGTGGGCATCGCGTTGGTGGGATTTGGCAACTCGAACATCTTCTCCATCACCTTTGCACAGGCACTCCAGCACGACCCCGACCACAAGAACGAGATTTCCGGACTGATGATTATGGGGCTCTTTGGCGGCACTATCTTCCCGCTCGCCATGGGCTTCATGTCCGATGCCATGGGCACGCTCGGTGCCGTCCTCGTGATGGGAGTAGGTGCTCTCTACCTCGCAGCCTTCACCCTGAAAATCAAGAAATAGTCTCTGTCCGGGTACGCAGGCGTCCCCGCCTGCTGAAAGACCGTCTAACGACTGTCAGACCGCCTTCGGCTGAATGACAAAAGACCGCTCGTTTCGCTCGCTGCAAGACTGAGTTAGTGTCGAATACTAAATCAGTCGTTCAGCGTAGCGGTCGGACAACGAAGTGGTCAGACAGTGAAACGGTCAAACAGCGAAGCGGTCTATCCCGACAAGTCGGGAGCCGCACCATGGTAGTCAGTGGCTCTCTGAATAATCAGATTACTCAGAGCACTCTGATTTTCAGAGCAGTAGCATGTTAATTGTTAATTATTAATTGTTCATTCACTATGCAATACATCATAGGTCTCGGAGAGGTTCTTTTCGACTGCCTCCCCACAGGGCGCAAATTAGGTGGTGCGCCTGCAAACTTCGTTTTTCACGCTTCTCAGTTCTTCTCAAAGAGCGGAGAACCCATCCAAGGTTGTGCCATCTCTGCCATCGGCAACGATGATTTAGGCAAAGAGGTAACCGACATCTTAGACAGCGTAGGCTTGCACTACTGTCTGCCCAAGGTGGATTTCCCCACAGGTACGGTGCAGGTAACGCTCAACGAGCAGGGCGTGCCGCAGTATGAGATTTGCTTGGGCGTGGCGTGGGATAACATTCCGCTTACCGATGAGATTATGTCCGTAGCTAAGCAGGCGCGCGTTATCTGCTTCGGCTCCTTGGCACAACGCTCGGAGGTGAGCCGCAAGACCATACAGACCCTGCTCGATGCAGCACCTGCCGACTGCTTGAAGGTGTTCGACATCAATCTCCGCCAACAGTGGTACAACCGCGAGGTGATTATCGGGTCGCTCAAGCGTTGCAACATCCTCAAAATCAACGATGAGGAGTTGCAGATAGTGGCACCGATGTTGCTCGGCGTAGAGACGGAGACCGACCATCTCATCGCAGAGGACAAAGAGCAGACTCTGCGCGTTTGCCGCGCGATGATTGAGTTGTACGACCTGCAGATGTTGATTCTCACCTGCGGCACCAACGGCTCGTATGTCATCACGCTTGACGCATGTTCGTTCCAGCCTACCCCGAAGGTAGAGGTGGCAGACACCGTAGGCGCAGGTGATAGTTTCACCGGCACCTTCGTAGCGCAACTCCTGCTCGGTCGCTCCATCCCCGAAGCGCACCAGAAAGCCGTGGCGGTCTCCGCCTTCGTCTGCACGCAGCACGGTCCTATGCCCGTCCTCCCCGAAGAACTGAAATAGTGAGTGGAGCATTCAAGGAGGTGCGGTCTCCAGGCCGCACCATTGAGAGAATGTTGACTGGTAATTATTATTCGCTCTTGTATATCTCGAAAAAAAGCAGTACCTTTGCAGCCGAATTCTTTGGACTAAGGATTAAGGACACAGGATTAAAGACTAAATAGTTTCGACTCTATGGGTGCGGCCTGGAGACCGCACCTCCTTGAAAACTCATTGACGAACGTAATAAGTCCTTCATCCTTTATCCTTTATCCTTCATCTTTTATCCTTCATCCTTTATCCATTATGACTAAAGTTGCAATTATCGGTTACGGCAACATCGGCAAAGCCGTAGAGCAGGCGGTGCTCGCCGCTCCGGATATGACCCTCTCGGGCATCTATCACCACAATGATTCGCTTATCAAGGAGGTGCTGTCTCCAGGCAGCACCCTTCAATCCTCCGTTCAACAATTGTTGGACGCCGATGTGTGTGTCCTCTGCACCCCCACGCGCGAGGTGCCGAAGTTCGCGGCTAAACTCGCGGAAAGAGGTATCTGCACGGTAGATTCGTTTGATATCCACGGGCAGATTTTGGACTATCGTGCGCAGTTGCAGCCGCTGACTCGTGAACAGCAGTCGGTGAGCATCATCGCCGCCGGATGGGACCCGGGGAGCGACTCCGTAGTACGCGCACTGTTGCTGGCGATGGCGCCGCAGGGACTGACCTACACCAACTTCGGTCCCGGGCGCTCCATGGGGCACACCGTGGCAGCGAAGAGTATCGAGGGCGTGAAGAACGCGCTGTCGATGACCATCCCGCTGGGCACGGGTATCCACCGCCGTATGGTGTATGTGGAGTTGGAGGACGGCGCGGACTTCCGCACCGTGGAGCAAAACCTGCTGCGCGATGATTACTTCGCCCACGACGAGACGCATGTGATAGCCGTGCCCTCGGTGGACGCGCTCAACAACGTGGCGCATGGCGTACACCTTGTGCGCAACGGCGTGTCGGCAAATATGCACAATCAGAACTTCGAGTTCAACATGACCATCAACAACCCCGCCCTCACCGGTCAGATCCTCGTGGCATGTGCCCGCGCCGCAGTGCGCATGCAGCAGCGAGGGCAATGCGGTTGCTTCACGATGATCGAACTCGCGCCCATCGACCTCCTCCCCGGCACCACTGAAGAGAATATCAAGGCGTTGGTGTAACGTGTGAAAGTGCAATGTTTTTCTATCATGTCCACTACCAATGTTAAAAAAGTTCTATATATCTTGCATATTTCAGAAAAAAGCAGTACCTTTGCCGACGAAAATGAAATAGCATATGTTATGCGTAGATAATATATTCTCTCTCTCTCTCTCTCTCTCTCTCTCTCTCTCTCTCTCTCTCTCTCTA
>CAMFEN010000104.1 GCA_945949375.1 uncultured Bacteroidales bacterium
CTCGAAGCGCTCCAAAATGGTATCACTGATTTGGCGAAAACAGCTACACAACTCAGCGAACTCGGAAAAGTCGCTACGGCTACCACACAACTGACTACTAAAATGGAAGCGGCTGGCAACGCGGCTGAACAATTCGCTGCAAGCCAAAGTACACTCCTCGCTACATCTACACAACTCTCCGAAGCATACAAAGCTGCTGAAACACACATGCAAGGCGCTGCAGATACAACCAAAGCATTCGCAGCAAATATGCAAAACGTTGATGCACAAATCAATGCTCTCAACGCGATCTACGAACTGCAAATAAATGCTATCAAAGAGCAAGTCGAAATCGCAAAAGCACAAAACAACACGCTCGGGAAAGTTTCAAATAGCCTGCAAAATATTGAAGCACAAGCTGCCGAAGCACAACAATCGCAAGAGCAATTCGCTGTCGGGAGCAAAAAACTTGCTGCGCAAATCACTGACCTGAACGCTATTTACGGTAACATGCTCAACGCTTTAGCATAAGATTTATACAACTATGGGTGGAGCAAAAAACTGTCCGGAAACACCGAGACAAAAAATGATCGGTATGATGTACCTCGTGCTAACCGCTATGTTGGCACTCAACGTCAGTACCGATATCTTGAACGGATTTACAATGGTGGACGATAGTCTGCACAATTCCGTGGATGCTGCCAATAGCCGAAATAGCAAAATGTATCGAGATTTTGAAGAAGCAACTAAACAAAATCCCGAGAAAATGCAAGACTGGTACAATCGTGCAGTCGAACTCGGACACCGCGCAGATAGCCTGTACAATTATATTCAGGAGTTCAAAACGCAAATCGTAGTGCTTGCCGACGGGCAAAAAGCCGTTGACGAACGCATTGCCGCTGGCATCGATCCAACGCGTGAAATCCAAGGAAAAGACAACCGTGACGTCGCTGGACAATATGCCATTGTCGAAGGTAACGGTGCTATCCTAAAAGATGTCATCGCCATGTACCGCGACTACATCGTCGAACTCGCAGATAAAAAACCCGAACTCGCTCATGAGTTCCAAAATATCTTCGCCTGCGATAAGATGTGGAACGAACACATGGGCGACTCCGTAGAATGGGAAGTCGGAATGTTCGACGGTATGCCCGTCTGCGCTTGCGTTACCGTACTTACGAAAATGCAAAACGATATCCGTACCACAGAGAGCGAGATGATTCTATACCTCCTCGACCAAACAGACGCCGGAGACCTGCGCGTGAACAAACTCAACGCGTATGTCATCCCAAAATCTGACTATGTCATACAAGGTGCTAAATACTCCGCACAAATCATCCTCGCAGCTGTCGACTCAACACAAACACCGGAATACTACATCAACGGACAACGCATCAACGACCAAGGTATCTACGAAGTAGTCGCAAGCGGATTGGGCGTAAAAAAATACAACGGACAAATAGCATTCCCTGACCCCTCTACCGGAGAAATGCAATACCTCCCATTCGAGAGCGAATATGTCGTTAGTGAACCCAGTGTTACTATCTCGAATACAGACCTCAACATCATGTATCGAGGCTACGATAACCCATTCTCCATCTCTGTTCCTGGCGTCAGCAACGACAAACTCAAAGTAGATGTTTCCGGTGGAGCATCTGTTACACAAAGGAACGGACTATGGATTATCAAACCGAACGACCAAGCCAAAACCATTACAGTAAAAGTGATGGCTGAGATGGAAGGCTCAATGCACAACATGGGTGAACGCGCATACCGCGTTAAAGCACTTCCCAAACCGGGAGCTTACTTCAAGAGCGGCGAAACGGAATACCAGGAAGGAAACATCTCGCGGAGTGCACTGCTCAACAAAAATGCTACTATCATCGCAAGCTACGGACCTGACGGACTCTTAGACCTCCCCTTCACCATCAAGTCCTTTAAGTTGAATATCAACGGTATGTACCTCGAAGCTAACGGCAATAAGTTTAGCAAAGACCAAATGGACCGTCTCGGTAAACTCAAAAAAGGTGCAATCGTCGTCATCACAGATATTCGAGCACAAGGACCCGACGGGAAAGAAACACGTTTGAGTCCTATTCCGCTCACCATGAACTAATAAATTACACAACATAATGAAGAAACTTTGTATCATTGCATGTCTTCTGTTGGGTATCACAGCAGTCAATGCACAACATCAGGTGAATCCCTTCTTTGACCAGTTGGGTATGGCAAGAATCCAAACCGTTGAGTACTCAGGCACTCACGATACCCTCATCACTGTGGAGCATCGCCAAGATGACATCATCTGGTCGCGTGTCGTTTACCGCATCGTTGATTTACGATATAAGCAAAACTACCAACTCTATTTTCCAACGAAGCCTGATGACCCACACTACCGCAATCTGCTCAAAGTCATTGCAGACGCCATCGTAGACGGTCTTCCTATCTATGAGAAAAACGGGGAAACTATCAAGCCTAACAACTTCGCGGATACCGAGCCGATGGGAAAAACCCAAATCCCAATGGCTTTCTTCATCGAAGACCCCACCGAAGACTACTCCACAGATGAAAGCCACTACGACATCGCTGCGTCCAGCTCCATGTTGCTTCATTATGATACCGTCTCCGGAAAAATGGAGGTCAATGACTATGCGTTCGAAGATCTCTCCAAGAACCAGATTAAATATCTCATACAAGAGATGATCTTCTTCGATACACACACTTCGCGACTCCATACCAAAATTATGGCTATCGCACCCCTCAACTCCGACCTCGTTCGCACCAAAGACAACGTCATGGCGGCACTGCGAGAATCCATCACGTTCTGGATACCATTTGACGCACTAAGACCATATCTCGCACTGCAATACGTGATTCCCATCCGAAACGAAACAAAGCGTGTTACGTTCGACGACTTCTTCCAAAAACGACTCTACACTTCCTATATCGTAGGAGAAGGTAATGAATACAACCGATTTATTCCTGAGTACTCTTTCAGCGAAGTGGAAGTCAAGAAAGAACAAGCACGCATCGAAAACGAACTGCTGACTTTCGAACAAGACTTGTGGGAGTATTAACATTTTGTCTTTCACGTCCATACCACGTGCGTCTCACCGCACTTCCCTTATGAGCCGTCCCCATCATCTATGGAATATGTACATCACCGCCGCAGTCTCTGTGGCGTTGGTGTTATGTTTAGTAGGGGTGGAATGTGTATTGCTACTCTCTGCCGGCTCGCTGATGAAACACGTAAAAGAAAATGTTACCATCACCGCACTCCTAACAAACGACGCAGACACCATCGCAAGACAACGATTTGAAAATATGCTCGCAGCAGCAGACTATTGCAGCAGCTTTCGCTACATCTCCGCAGAAGACGCACTTGAGGAGCATATTCAAACACTCGGGGAAGACCCATCCGCTTTTTTAGGATACAATCCGCTCACCGCTTCCTACGAGATTCATCCCGCAGTGCTATATGCCACTCCGGATAGCATCAGCATCGTGGAAAGCAAACTGCTGGAACTGCCCTATATCGACAAGGTGCTTTACCAGAAAAACTTGGTGAAGATGCTCAATAGCAATGTGTCCCAAGCGGCTATCGCACTACTGATTATTGCTGCCGTGTTGCTACTGATAGCCTGCGTGCTGATAGTCAACACCATTCGATTGCAGATTTATTCCAAGCGTTTCTTAATCAATACAATGACCCTTGTCGGGGCAACACCGTGGACTATCAAAGCACCCTTCGTCGGTAGATATATACTCCTCGGCACCGTCGCAGCATTATTATCGATTGGAGCACTTACAGGTCTGGTGTATTATGTGCAAATTCATTTGGGAATAGTACTATTTCCCTTAACGTGGCAAAATATCACCTTCGTAGTCGGCACCGTCTTCTTGGCTGGGCTGTTAATCACTTTCTTCTCGTCCATGATTGCTACAGGACGATATATCCGAATGAATATCAACACAATGTACGAAATATAAAACTATGAAACAAAGTCTTCCGAAACTAAATATCATCCTTATCGCCGTTTCTTTCCTCATCATCATTGTCGGGTTCGCACTCATGGCTGGGGCACCAAGCGGAGAAGTGTATAATCCGGATATTTTCTCCTTCCGACGCATCACAATCGGACCAATGATTGCACTCTTCGGATTTGTGAGTATGGTTGTATCTATTCTTTGGAAAGGAGAGAAAAAATGAGTTGGTGGGAAGCTTTGATATTAGGCATCGTACAAGGACTAACAGAGTTCCTGCCCGTTTCTTCGTCAGGACATTTGGAAATTGGACAAGCCTTATTGGGCACAGCCGGTGAAGAAAACCTGACTTTTGCCGTGGTAGTTCATGCCGCCACCGTACTCTCTACTCTCGTCATCCTTTGGCATGAGGTGGAACAACTCTTCAAAGGCACATTCACCACACTCAAGTGGAATCAAGAGAAAGACTATGTAGCAAAAATACTCGTATCAATGATTCCCGTGTTCATCGTGGGGATGTTCTTCAAAGACAAAGTGGAGAACCTCTTCGGACATGGTTTGCTCTTGGTAGGAATATGCCTCGTCGTAACCGCATTCCTGCTGTGGTTGAGCGAGTTCCTCGCTAAATATCTTAACCGACAAGGACACGAGATAACATATCGTGATGCCATCATCATCGGCTGTGCGCAGGCGATCGCTGTCCTGCCGGGGTTGAGCCGCAGCGGCACCACCATCGCAACCGGACTGCTCTGCGGAGTGAAGAAAGAATCGGTGGCACAATTCTCCTTCCTCATGGTGCTGATTCCTATCTTAGGCGAAGCGTTTCTTGATTTGTTAGATCTGCTGCAAGGCGAAATGACCACAGCTATCGGTTGGCTTCCATTGCTGATCGGATTCCTCGCCGCCTTCGCCACGGGATGTTTTGCATGCCGCTTTATGATCAACATCGTTCGCAAACAAAAACTCATCTATTTTGCTATTTACTGTCTCTGTGTAGGCACTTTCGCTATCATCTATGGACTTTGTTGAGGGGGAGATATTAGCATTCGACAAGCCCCTCCACTGGACCAGCTTCGATGTAGTGGCAAAGGTGCGTAGAGTGCTGTGCCGTTGCT
>CAMFEN010000105.1 GCA_945949375.1 uncultured Bacteroidales bacterium
ACCGCGACCACAACAAGCAGCAACTGCTTTCTTGCAACCCTAAATCCACCGTCGTCAGCCCGCTCTATACAGAAGAGTCGAAGGAGTATTTTATTGATTTCCAACTCTTTGATGATTGGCAGTGGCTGTCCGATAACCGCTTTATCGTGCTCTCGGAGCGCAACGGCTGGCGCAGTGCCTATCTCTATTCTGCGCAGGGAAAGATGCTCCGTCAGCTCACCGAAGAAGGCGTTGACCTGACCGCTATCTACGGCTACGATGAGCAGAATGGCATGCTCTACTACCAGCAGGCGACCACGCCGCTCACGCGACAGGGCATGGCACTGAACCTGAAGAAAGGCACTACCACCGCGCTCACCCCCGACGATGGCATGCACAGCCTCGCTTTCTCGGCGGATTATCGGTGTATGATCGATTGCTATCAATCGCTTACCACGCCCCTGCGCTATACCTTATATATAGTCAATCCGAAAACCGCTGCAGTTACACAGAAGCGTTTGGTGAAGGACAACGCCGCAGTGGCGGAGGCATGGAAGGCGGCAGGCTTGCCCGAAGTGGAGTTTGTAAAGACCGACGCAGGGCTCAACGGTTTTATCATCAAGCCAAAGGGCTTTGAGGCGGGGAGAAAATACCCCGTGGTGATGGTGCAGTACAGCGGTCCTGCGAGCCAAATGGTGCTCAACCGCTGGCGCAAGCGCTGGGAGTATTACCTCGCCGAGCAGGGCTATGTGGTGGCGTGCTTCGACCCGCGAGGGACTGACTGCCGCGGACGCGCTTTCCGTAATGCTTCGTATAGGCAGTTGGGCAAAGTGGAGGCGGAAGACCAAATTGCTGCGGCGCACTATATGCAGTCGCTGTCCTACGTGGACAAAGACCGACTCTGCCTCTGGGGATGGAGTTACGGTGGCTATCAAACGCTTCGCACGATGTCCTGCGCTGATAGCCCATTCAAATGCGGCATAGCCGTGGCACCCGTTACCGACTGGCAACTATACGATGCTGCTTACACCGAGCGCTATATGCGTCGCCCGCAGGTGAACGAGTTCGGCTACGCCGAGAGCAGCCTGCTGCCGCGGGCGAAAGACCTGAAAGGCAACCTGCTATTGGTGCATGGATTGGCGGACGACAACGTACATCCCGAGCATAGTTTGCAGTATATCAACGCCTTGGTGGAAGCCGGAAAGCAGTTTGACCTGCAACTATACCCCTACGACAACCACTTCTTGAAGAAAGGCAACAACTACCCCCACCTCCACCGCCGCTTCATGCGCTTCCTGCGTGAGAGGCTGTGAGAAATGTCCGGGTGCGCCCCGACGGGTCGGGTGCAGTCGGGCAATAATTAACATTAAAATAACAATACCATGTCAAAACAATCAACCAATCGCAACATCCTCCCTATCGCGGTGATGTTTCTCCTGTTCTTTATGATTGCCTTTGTTACGAACTTTGCGGGTTCGATGGGCGTCATTGTGAAAAATCAGTTTGGTGCCAGCAACGCTATGTCGCAGTTGGGTACATTAGCGAACTTCATCGCTTATGCGGTGTTGGGTGTGCCTGCCGGCAATATCCTAAAGCGCAAGGGGTATAAGTTCACGTCTCTCTTGGCAGCCGCAGTGGGTTTTGTAGGCGTAGGCATACAGTGGCTGAGTGGTCCGGCAGAGAGTTTCGGCGTGTATGTGCTGGGTGCTTTCATCGCGGGTATGAGTATGTGCTTGCTCAATGTGGTAGTAAACCCCATGCTGAACACCCTCGGCGGTGGTGGAAAGCGCGGTAACCAGCTCGTGCAGTTTGGTGGGTCGATGAACTCTATCGGTGGCACGATTGCACCTATTCTCTTGGGGTACCTCATTGGTGGCGAGGCAGCGAAAGCGAGCGTGGGTGATGCAGCACCTGCTATGCTGATTGCAATGGCTATCTTCCTTTTGGCATTTGTGATTATCTTCTTTACGAAAATCCCTGAACCGCACTTGGAGACGGGCGAGGCGAAGAAAGATGCGCATAGTCCGCTCTCGTTCCGCCATTTCGTGCTGGGTGCAGTGGCTATCTTCTGCTACGTTGGAGTGGAGGTAGGTATCCCGAATACGGCTAACCTCTATATGTCGAACAACCCCGTTGTAGGTCCTGCCATCGCGGGGACAGTGGTGGGTCTCTACTGGCTGATGATGATGTGCGGTCGTCTGTTAGGCGGCGCAGTGGGCGGCAAAGTGAGCAGCAAAGCAATGTTGTCCGTGGCTTCGGCGATAGCCATTGTGCTCTTGCTCTGCGTGATGTTCTTCCCCGAGACATGGGTGATTACTTTCAAGGGCGTAGAATTACCTGTGAGCATGATTATGATGTTCTGCAGCGGTCTGTGTACCAGCGTGATGTGGGGCGCTATCTTCAATCTTTCTGCCGAGGGATTGGGTAAGTACACACCGGCAGCGAGCGGTATTTTCATGGCATTGGTATGCGGTGGCGGTATCCTGCCTTTCTTCCAAAACCTTTTGGCAGACCATACCTCTTACCTGCTTTCGTATATCGTGCCTATCGTGGCTCTGGCATATATCTTCTACTATGCGCTTTGGGGCAGCAAGAATGTGAACCAAGACATCCCGACAGAATAATGTCTCGCCCCGTTTTCTTTCTCCTTTGTGCGGGACTCGTGGGATGCTTGATAGGCTGTTCTTCCCATAGACCTTCTCCGCAGTATCGCATTGGCGTGAGCCAGTGTTCGGACGATGCATGGCGTCAGCGCATGAACTATGAGTTGCAGCGCGAACTCATCTTCCATCCCGAGTTAAGCCTGCATATTCGTCAGGCAAGCGATAACAGCGATACACAGTGTCAGCAAATCGACTCTTTCATTGCCGAAAGAGTGGATTTGCTGATTGTCTCTCCCAACGAGGCGGAGGAGGTGAAGCCCGCTGTGAGCCGCGCTTACGACGCGGGTATTCCCGTGATAGTAGCCGATAGGCAGGTGTCGGGCGAGAAATGGACGGCATTCATCGGGGGCGACAACTACGCAGTGGGGCAACTCATGGCGCAGTGGTTGCTCTCTATTGTGCCTGAAGGGCGACCATTGCGTGTGTTGGAGATTCAAGGACTGCCCGGCTCTACGCCGATGGTGTGGCGCCACAAAGGCATGATGGATAGTCTGCAAGGGCACCCTGAGGTGCAGATAGTGGCTTCGGCATGCGGCGCATGGTTTCGTGAGAATGCCCGAGTAGTTACCGACTCGCTGCTTGCCTTGTATCCCAATGTAGATGCCATTGTTGCGCAGAACGACCAAATGGCTATCGGCGCATACGAAGCGATTCAACATCTTAAGGGAAGGGTTAAAAAGGAAGCGTCTGTCCACTCTCTCAACACCACAGCAAACAAAGATATAAAAATCATGGGCGTGGATGGTATTGTTGATGAGGGTGGTGGCGTGGAGGCACTGCTCAACAAAGAGATAGACATGACTGCCACCTATCCCAGTCGCGGCGATTTGGTGATACAGACGGCGGTGAAGATACTGCACGGAGAGCCTTTTGAGCGGGAGGTGGTACTACCTACTGTGCTGATAGACCGCGATGCTGCCTTTCCTATGCAGCAGATTGCGGACGAGATAGATAGGCAGATAGCGGTGTCGGAAGAGCTGGAGAGCCGATACAACAGATTATGGGACACAGCCCGCGCCCAGCGTATTGCGCTTATCTTATTGGTCTTTTTCCTATTGCTGCTGGTGGTGTTGGCGGTGGTGCTCTATCGTGTGTATCGTTACTCCCTGCGTGTCAAGCGTGAGCGGGAGGAGCATGCCCGTATCGTAGCCCAACAGCAGAAGCAGTTAGAGGACATGACGGCGGCATTGGAGCGAACGAAGGCTGAGCAGTCGGTGGACGAACGCTTTGTAGAGCAACTGCAGAACACTATAGAACGCCATCTCAACGATTCGGAGTTTAGTGTAGAATCGCTGAGTGAGGAGATGAATATGAGCCGTGCGCAACTCTTCCGCAAAACGAAAACGCTGATGGGCGTTTCCCCTGTGGAGTTAATACGCCATATCCGCCTAAGAAAGGCAAAGCAGATGTTGCTCAATACCGACATGACTATTCAGCAGGTGGCGTATTCCGTGGGCTTCACTTCCCCCTCTTATTTCTCGAAGTGCTACCGCGAATTATTCGGCTCGCTTCCCACAGCAAGGGGTAAATAATGTCCGGGTGCGCAGGCGTCCCCGCCTGCTTTTTTGCCCGGGTGCGCAGGCGTCCCCGCCTGCTGTCAGAAGTTAGACTGCATAGCATCAAACAGCGCAGCGGTCAAACCTCAAACAGCGTAGCGGTCGTTCAGCCGAAGGCGGTCTGACTACAGACGAGGACGCCTGCGCACCCGGGCAAAACCCCCTGCGCACCCGGGCATTTACGATTTCAACGCAAATAAAAACAGCTATGCAACTTACAACAAAACATAAGTTGCTGAAACTATAAGAAACATTGCAAGGCGCAATTTCTTTTTGTTTAAGAAGCAAATGTGCTATATGTTGCAACATTTGTTATAGTTCGTTTGCAAATAAAACACTATCTTTGCAGCCGAAACCTCAAGACATATCTACACCACTACACCATGAAAAACAAATCTCATAAATTATATTTTGCTATGCGTAGAAATTTTTACAAATTGTCTACCGCATTCTTTTTCGTATTGTTTGCACAAACTATCTTTGCGCAAACATTATTTGTACATGGGAATGTGGCAGATGCACTGACCGGTGAGCCGCTAATCGGAGTATCCGTATTGGAGAAAGGCACACAGAATGGTACTGTAACCGACTTTGATGGTAATTTCGATCTTACTGTGAACGAAGGAGCTGTTTTGTTAGTTAGTTATATCGGTTACAAGGACCAAGCTCTGTCTGCCGTCTCCAATATGGTGATCCGTATGTCGGAGAATACGGAGCAGCTGGAGGAGTTGGTTGTAACGGGCTACACCACGCAGCGTAAAGCCGACCTGACGGGAGCGGTGAGCGTGATGGATATGTCCAAGCCTACCAGCGAGGGTAATGCGAACATGCTCAGCAGCCTGCAAGGGCGTTTGGCGGGTGTTCAGGTAAACACCGATG